>JAQGHH010000527.1 GCA_028288945.1 Phycisphaerales bacterium | reverse complement strand
GCATCGCCAGCGCACTGCAATTTGCCGGCGCGCCCCGTGGCGATACGGTCCGGCGGATCGAATTAACCTCCGAGCAACTGAGCCCTCCGAATCCGGATACCGAAGAGCAAGCCGCGGCTCTGGTTACAGCCCACCACCTCTCGCTTGAATCGATCGCGCGGTACATCAGAATCGAGGCGGTGGAAGGGCTACCGAGGGTATATACCTGGACGGCCCGGCTGATTGAGCGGCTTAAGATGGGCTGTGAGTGGGCGCTTGGCAGTATTTACCGCGAACGCCTGCCGATGAAGGTGTCGATCACGCAGCCGGACCGGATTTCACGGGACAAGGTGACCTTGCGCGAGAACGTGGCGAAATTCCTCAAGCACCAAAAGGAGCAGGCGGTGCCGGCGCTGGCCGCGAAGATCCGCGATCCCAAGGCCACCGCGGCCGAGCAGAAACACGCGGTGCGTGCGCTGGCGTCCATCACGGGCCGGCGCTTTCAGCACGAATCGGATTCGGTGGGCAAGGCCAGCCTGTGGCTTAAGTCGCGCGGTCATTGATCGCCAGTCTCGCCATCGCCTTGATTTCCGGCCTATACGTGTAACAATCCATCAGCCGCGGCGACGGCCAACGCGGATTTCCCCCTGACCTGGGCTATATTTGACCGGAGCCTCGCGGAATGACTAACCCGCCTTGGAATTTACTGGCAGATTATGCGTTCCCCGAACTGGCGGCGGCGGTTCGGGCTTCGACGCCGCAGGTTGTCGACCAGTGGGTCACTGCCGTGCGCAAAACGCTGCCCAGCGCAGATGAGTTGACCTTCTCGCAGGTTCGCGATCACATCCCGAACATCCTCAGGCAACTCGCCCTCGCGCTGGAATCCAATGGGCCCGGGCAGACCGAGCAGTTGGTCGCCATCACGGCCGAGCACGGCATAACGCGGTACGACCAGACCTTCAGCCTCGCCGAGCTGATGGTCGAATACACGCTGCTGCGGGTCACGCTGTTTCAGAAATGCGCCGCTCAGCTCGGCCGGCCGCTCACGGGGCACGAGACGGACGCCCTGATCGTCGGCCTCGACATCGCCGCCCGGCGGTCGGTGCTCGCCTTCGTCGACCACCAGTCCCACGAGCTGCAAACCGCCACCGAAGCACAGAGCAAGTATCTGTCTTTCCTCTCCCACGACCTCCGCGGCGGGCTTAACGGCGTGTTCCTGATGATCGAGGTTCTCAAGCGCGAGCTGGCCAACGAGCCGCGACTGACCGAGACGGTCGAAGACCTCGACATCATGCGCCGATCGCTCTTGGAAACCGTCGGCACGATGGACCGTTTCCTCCACGCCGAGCGGTTCCGCAAGGGCAAGGTCCAGGTCCGCCCGGCCAAGGTCAACCTGGGCCACATGCTCAAAGAGACGGCGGCCCACTTCTCGTATCAGGCCAAGGAAAAGGGCCTCAAAGTGAGCGTCGATGTACCGGGCGACTGCAACGTCGTCTCCGACCGCGAATTGCTCACGCTCATTTTCCAGAACGTGATGTCCAACGCGCTGAAGTACACCGGGAAGGGGGGCGAAGTCGCGGTCGCGACTAAGAATGAGCCCAAGGGGTGCCTTGTTTCCGTCCGTGACACCGGCCCGGGCATTGCGCCGGAAAAACTAAACGAGCTGTTCGCCCCCTTCGCCCGCGGCGAAACCTACGGCCAGCCGGGCGTCGGCCTGGGACTCTCCATCGCCCGCCAGGCCGCGGAGTATCTCCAATCAAAGCTCTGGGCAGAATCGCAGCCCGGAAAAGGCTCGACGTTCTTCCTGGAAATTCCGGCGGAGATTGAAGCAAAAAGTTCAAAGTAAAAAGTGACGCTGGCGCTCAACTAAAAAGTAAAAAGGCAAAAGTGATGCGCGCGTCCGCCGGCTCACTTTTGCCTTTTTACTTTCTACTAGGCAAAGCTCAGTCCCACTTAAAGACGCCCTTGCCCCAGGCGTAGAAGTAGGCGACCAGTAGGATGACCACGAAAATGATCATCTCGGCGAGGAGCAGCCCCCCGTTGAGATCGCCGCCGGCTTTCTGGCTGACGCCCTTGGCGAAGATCGTGGCCCAAGGGTAGAGGAAGACGATTTCGACGTCGAAGACGAGGAAGATCATCGCGACGATGTAGAAGCGCACGTTGAACCGTCGGCGGGTGTCGCCGATCGGGACCATGCCGCTTTCGTACGTCTGTTCCTTGCCCGGCCCGGTGCGGCTGGGCCCGATGATCAGCGACGCCGCGATGTTCACCACCGCGAACCCGACCGCGATCATCAGAAGCAACACGATCGGCGCCCAGGAGGATTTGGGGTCGGTGCCGACGTCGGCGAGAAGACAATAGCCGCTGGTGAATGTCCCGTTCATCGGCCCGATACTTTAGGAAGCCGGGCCGGAAATGCAATGCGTTGATCCACCGCGCGGCAAAGCCCGCTCGGGGCGGGCTCTTGTTTAGCCGCGCGAGGATCAGGAAACGGCGCTGCCCATCGTTCTCAGTGCGTCTCTCTATCGGGCGCCGCGGCTCTTGGTGCGGCTGCTCGTCGAATTGGTGCTCCGCTTCGTGCTGCGCGATTTCGTGCCCGGGCGTGCACTGGATTTGGACGCGGCGGTTTTGCGGCCGGTCCCCGAGCCGCCTTTTTTGCCGCCGCCTTCCTGTTTGTTGACGGTGGCCCAGGCGCGGCGCTCGGCCTCCTTGGTCCCCACGCCCCGTTTCTCATAGCCTTCCTCGATATGCTCGGCCTTGCGCTTCTGCTTGCTGCTGTATTTTTCCTTGCTGCCTCGCGGCATGGCTTTCCTCCAAAAAAGTGGCGCCGTCCACGCGACGGCTCGATCTCGATATGTCTACGATTACCCGCGCGCCGGCCATGCGCGAACCCTCGTTTTTAGCGCGCGACCCTGCCAAATGTGCGGATTCCAGAATTGGGGTTAGTAAGACATGCCGCCCGCTCGTCTACGAAGAGGGGGAGATATGACCCGGCGGCTCAAAAGCGGTTGCAGATCCTTTCGTGGCATGGGCGCCCCGCCCATGAACCGCTGCCATGGCGGCACAAACACGGGCGGGGCGCCCGTGCCACGATGGCATGTGGGGCATGTGAAACCGCTCCTTTGCCAAACCCTTCGTGGAATTCTGCTCATTGGATTTTTGACCCGTGGCGCTTTCGCCGAGCCCCCCGGCCCAATCCCGGCGCCGGCCTCCGCGCCGGCTTCCGCAACTCACCTCGATACTGCCCGAGCCATCGAAGAGGGCCTGCGCTACCTCGCTTCGGTCCAGCATGACGACGGCTCGTGGTCGTTGTCCGACGGCGGCAGCTCCGTCGGCGTGACGGGGTATGCGCTGACGGCGTTTCTCGACGCCGGCTGTCGGCCGGGCGAAGGCGTTCACGGCGGAACGGTTTTGCGTGCGGCCGCCTTCCTCGCCGGCAGTCAGCGCGACGAGGGTGTATTTTTCTCCGCGGCACCCGGCCGGTGGCCGCACACGATGTACGACCACGCCGCGGCTACCGTGGCGCTTTCGCGCGTGGCTTCGATCACGCGCGACGCCGCGTTGCGGGCAAAGGTCGCGAGGGGTGCGAAGTTCATCGTGTCGTGCCAGGATTCCTCGGGAGGATGGCGCTACAAGCCGGTGGCCCAGGACCCGCCGGACCTGCCGGTTTCCGCCGCTCAGATCTGTGCGCTGTGTGCCGCACGGGATGCGGGCGCGGACGTCCCGCGCGCGACAATCGAGAATGGCCTCGCCTATCTGCGAAAATGTCGCGACCCCGAAACCGGCGGGTTTTGCTACACGCCCAACGACCACAACCCCGGCTTCGCCCGCACCGCCGCCGCCCTCTGCGCCATGGAGGCCGCGGGCCTGGGCAATGACGACGAAGCGGTGAAAACCGGTCTCGATTTCCTATTCCAAACGCCCGGCCCGCGCGAGCGCGAAGAGCAGGGCCACTGGTTTGCCTACGGCCGCTACTATGCGGCACACGCCGCACATCGGGCCGGCCGCGAGGTTTGGAGCCGATGGAACGATCGCGCGCGGCCCGATGTCCTGTCAAAGGCGATAGAGGATGGGAAATTGATACGATGGGAGGAACCCCACGCCGTTCCACCCGATGCCGCGTACCACACGGCGATGAATTTGACGATCCTCGCTCTGTCGCAGCCGCCCCACGAGAAGCAATAAATTCTCAACATTTCCGCCATCAAACTTTCACGCCTGCGGCTTGCAATGCTCTCCGGCCAATCATAAACTCTTGCCTTCGCATTTAGGGCTATTTCTCAGGGCCACGTCACATCATCGAAGGAGCGATTATGCGCGGGATCACGTCCTGTCGTTTAGGGGCCGCGGTTCTTGCGGTCCTGTCATTTTCCGGCTTCACCAATGCGGCGGTTCACACCTACACCGCGCCGGGAACTTTCGGGAACCTCGACCAGAACTCCATCACCGGTCAGCCGACGGGCGTGCCTGCCAACGCCTGCGTCCCGACTTCCGTCGCCAACGGATTGATTTGGCTCGACAACACCTATCACATCCCCGGGCTTATCCAGGGCAACGGCTATTCCACGATCGATTCGCTGATCACCGACATGAGCACGACCTCGGCGGGGACAACGTTCCCGGAGATGGTCAGTGGAACAAAGACGTACATCGGCCCGACCGGACAGAACGTCAGTCCGCCGGTCACCGTCCCCTCCGGTCAGGTCAGCGGCGGACTTGCCGGTCAGCCCGTCATCCAGAACTCCAAGCCGACGGCGGCATTCCTTTACAACAATCTTTCCGCCGGCAACGCGGTGGAATTTTGGATCAACTGGTTCGATTCAAGCACCAACTCATTCAAAGGCGCGCACGCGCTCACGCTGACAGCGATCTCCTACGACGATACGAGCGGCAACGGCACCCTGGACTTTCTCGATCCGTTTGGCGCCGGGGCGGCGGTGCCGGTCATCGGCGCGACGTTTAACACGCGCTCCGACGGCTACCTGTTCATCAACGCGGGATACAATGGCGGCGCGGCCAACAACGGCGCGGACCCCGACAACGCCGTTCGATCGAGCACTGGCGCAATCATCGTTGACCTCGTCCAAGCCGCTCCCGAGCCGGTTTCCTGCGTTTTCTTCATCATCGCGACCGCGGGATTGGCAGTGCGCCGCACACGGCGCTGATGGCCTCCGGCAGTTCAATCTCGCGATGCGAGCCGCGGACGAAACGGTCGCTTGCGATCCGAAACCAGCCCGCCTTCCCCCCCGCCAAGGTGTCTTCCGGAGTGGAGAACTTCCTCGTCGGCACATGGAGAAGGCGGGCTTCCATGGGGTCGAAGGACCCGACTCTGTTCAGATCCCCCATCCGCCCAAACTCCTGCAAAATCCACGCTTGACGGCCCACCCCTTCCTTTGCTACTTTATCTAGTAAAGTCTGACCAGTCCCGTACGTCCCCGGCGTTAAGGGACGGCCTCCGACGGAGCAGGCCATGGAACTGAACGAAGCGTTATCGCAAATCTCCGAGATCCGCCGCCAGATGGCACGCGGAGAAGTTTTCCGCGGCTACCGGTCGGCGACGACCGCGTTCTCCGGGTGCGTAGCCGTCGCGGTTTGCGTGATTCAGTGGCATTGGCCGCCGCAATCGCTCAACTTGTATCTCGAAGTGTGGCTCGCCGCGGCAAGCGTAAGCCTGGCGGTGGTGGCGACGGAAATGATCATTCGCTGCTACAAGTCCGAATCGAGCCTCCAGCGCGAGATGACGCAGATCGCGGTTGAGCAGTTCGTGCCGTGCCTCGTGGCGGGGGGGTTGCTCACCTACGTGATGCTTCACTACGCGTGGACAAGCTTTTGGATGATGCCGGGGCTATGGGCCCTGTTGTTCGCGATGGGCATCTTCTCCTCCCGGCGAGTGTTGCCCAAAGGCACGGGGGCGGTGGGGGCCTGGTATTTGCTCAGCGGATTGCTGTGCATCGTGATCCAGTCGTCGCAGCCGGCAGTCCTTCCGTTTCCGTGGGAGATGGCTTTGTGTTTCGGCGTGGGGCAGTTTCTTGCGGCGTTTGTTTTGTATTGGAATCTGGAGCGACGTCATGGCGAGTAAAGCAGAAGGCAAGCCCCCCGCAAAACCCGCCCGCCCGCGCGAGGACCGCGCCCAGGGCGCCGGCCGCTACGCCTACGACGGCCTGGAGCGCGTGCTGCACGAGCGCGCCCGCCTCAGCATCCTCTCGTCGCTGGCCTCGCACACCGAGGGCATCATCTTCAACGACCTCAAGGCCCTGTGCAGCCTCACCGACGGCAACCTGAGCCGCCAGCTCCAGGTTTTGCAGGAGGCCGGGCTGGTGGAGATTCTCAAAGGCTTCAAGAACAACCGCCCCCAGACCCGCGTGCAGCTCACGCCCGATGGCCGCCGCCGGTTCCTCGACTACATCGCGGTTTTGGAAGGCGTGGTCGCCGACGCCTCCAGCGCCACGAGCAAATCCCACCGCCCCGGCCGAGCGATCGACGGCCTGTCACCGGCCTGAGCCCGCGTCTTTGATCGCGCCCCCGATTTCGCCATTTGTGGACAGTTCTCAACCCGGAATGTAGTATCCGTTCGTGCGATCGGCGCTGACGCGAATCGCCAAAAGTTCCCGTAGCTCAATTGGATAGAGCGTCGGCCTCCGAAGCCGAAGGTTGTAGGTTCGAGCCCCACCGGGAACACTGGTCAGGCAAGTAGTTACGCTCGGCGAGCGCGGGGGGCGAAAAAGGCCGGGGCTACATCGACGAGCCCCGCCACCAGAGCACACTCATTAGGATCTTGGGCTACTATCCAGCTTATCCCTCACCCACCTTCCATCGCACTCCGGGCGCGTTCCGCTCACGTTGCCGGTGAGGTCGTAGCCGCATAAGCAGGAGCGGCCGGCTTCTATCCGCCTCGGGTATCATGTCTCCGTGCGCCGCCTTTTCACGATACCGTCCGCGCTGTCGCTGGTGATGCCCAGAGATCCCATGGCGCTCGCAGTAGGATGCGTTTTTGCAGCATTGGCGATCCCGTTTTTGGTTCTTGATTGGCGAAAATCGGACCGTGAAAATTACCGCAAGAAATACGGCCCCAAATCAAGTTCTGTCTGGATGATCCCGGCGATGATTTTTATATTTCTTGCGATGTGGTGTTTTCACACGGCATTCAACAGTCCATAGTGCAATGCGTGGCGACCGATGCCTGAGTGCGGGACGGCCCAAAAGTAAGCTGGCGCGTGTGCGTCTCCGCATGCGTCAGCTAAACAGTTACGACGTTTGGGCCTTTGTCCCGACTGTATGACGGTCGATCACGAAGTGGTAACGTGATGGAGATGTTCGGCTCCCACCTATCCATCTCCGGCGGAATGCACAACGCCCTCCTCGAAGCCGAGAAACTCGGCTTCGACACCGTTCAGGTCTTCACTAAAAACCAGCAGCAGTGGAAATGTCCGCCGCTCGTGGGTGAATCGGTGGAGCAGTGGGCTTCGCACTGCAAGCGGCTGAAATTCAAGAAGACCGTCAGCCATGACAGCTATCTGATCAACCTCGCATCGCCCGACGAGGCGCTGCGGGCGAAGAGCGTCTCGCTCTTCGTCGAAGAGCTTCGGCGATGCGTGGCGCTGGGCATTCCTAATCTCGTCACCCATCCGGGGGCGCATATGGGCGAAGGCGAGGAAATCGGGCTCAAGCGCGTGGCGGCGTCGCTGGATGTCGTCCATGCGCAGGTGCCGGCGGACGGGGTGATCACCTGCCTGGAGATCACCGCCGGGCAGGGGAGCTCGTTGGGGTATCGGCTCGAACATCTAGCCACGATCATCGAGCTCGTAAAAGAGCCCGAGCGGCTGGGGGTCTGCCTCGACACGGCTCACCTGTTCGCAGCCGGGTATGATTTCCGCGGCCCCAAATATGCGAAGTTCCGCAAGGAACTGGATTTCACCGTCGGCGTCCGTGCCGTGCGCGTGCTGCATTTGAACGATTCGAAGAAAGACCTGGGCACCCGCGTCGATCGCCACGACCACATCGGCAAAGGCTTCATCGGCCTCGAAGGCTTCCGGCCGTTCGTGCGGGATGAGGCGTTCGCCAACATCCCAAAAATCCTCGAAACGCCGAAGGACAAGGACCCGGAAAGCGGCCGGGATTGGGACGCGGTTAACCTCGATACGCTGCG
>JAQGHH010000501.1 GCA_028288945.1 Phycisphaerales bacterium | reverse complement strand
TCGCGAAGGGCATCGCTTTGCCGAGTTCCAGCGAACCGATCACGCCCTTACGCAACCTGCCCGATCCGGCATCAAGCGAGCGAAATGGAAACGGGGAGGGAAGCCATGATTAACACCGTGACACGGGCGTCCCGCCCGTGCGAGCGACGCGATCATTTGAAGGGTTTTTATCGAAGGACATTTCGACTCCGGCTGCACCGGGCATGGGTGTCCCGCCCATGTCACCCTAAACGTTCCTTGGTATTTGCTAGTGTCGCAATACTTGCCTTATCGTTCTTTCTTGCCGGCTGCACCGTCCATCCGCCGGGCGAGAGCGAGGAGCGAAACGCGGCCCGGGCGGCGGGGACGCCGTTCGTTCATCGCCAAGCGCAGCCGTTGCCCGAGCGGCCGACGGAGGACGACATGGTCCGCCGGGCGATGGAGAGCAATCCGGAGTTGGAGCAAAAGTATTGGGAGTGGAGGGCCGCGATCGAGCAGATTCCACAGGACGGCACGCAATCCACGAACCTCGCCCTCTTCGCGGGGTTGGGCATCACCAACGGCAGCACGCGGCTGGACAGTACGACGCTGGGGCTGGGGAACGACCCGATGGCGGACATCGTGCTGCCGCCCAAGCTTTCGACCGCGGCCCGGCGAGCGCTGGAGAACGCCCGGGCTGCCGGCCTTCGCTTTCGAAAAACGCAGTTCGAGTTGCGGGCGAAGGTGTTGAATGCCTATGCCGATTACGCGCTCACCGCCGAGATGCTTCGGCTGGAAGAGGCCATTGCGCGTTTGCTCGAGACGGCGGTCACGGCGGTCGAAGCGAAAAATCGCGCCGGGGCCGGCGGGCAGCAGGACGTTCTTCGAGCGCGCAATGAACTGGGCCTGGCGCAAAATGACGTCGCCAATCTCCAATCCCAACTCCCCGCCGGGCGGGCGGCGTTGAACGCGCTGCTCGATCGGCCGGTTGACGCGCCAATTCCCGTTCCCGACACAATGCCCATGTCGGCACCCGTCAGTCAGAGCGACGGTGAAGTGCTCGAGCTTGCCGCATCCCGGAATCCCGAGTGGTCCGCGCTCGCGCGGGAAGTATCTGCCCACGAGGATGGCTTGCGGCTCGCCCGGCTCCAGTATCTGCCGGACGTGTCGTTGAGCGCCAACACCGATCTCACGGGCGTGACGCAGTCGCTTGCGGGAATGGTCACGGTGCCTCTGTTGCGATATCAGGCGATCGACGCGGCCGTCGCCCAGGCGCAGGCGAATTTGAAAGCGACTCAAGCGATGCGAAGACGCGCCGGCAATGATCTTGCCGCACAAGTCGTGATGGATCTGAGCGTCATCCGCGACGCGGATCGGCAGCTTGGGCTGTTCGAGCAAACGATTCTGCCGCGTGCCCGGCAGGCGGCTTCGGTCGTGCGCTCGTCCTACGAAACCGGGCAGTCGTCGCTGCTGGATTTGCTAGAGGCGCAGCGCTCGGTGATTGCGATTGGGCGATTGGCCGCAAATCTTCGGGCGGTGCGGGAAAAGCGGCTGGCTGATTTGGAGGCGATAACGGGACGGCCGATCGCGCCATAGGGGGCACCGTTGATGGGAGCGCTCCCCCGGATTCTTCAGAGCGCGACCAAATCCGGGGCGGCGCTGCTCGTTGCATTCGCGGCTTGGCCCCGGCGTGAAGTGGTGACGCGGACTGGGCGAGGACCCCCCCTTAGCTCGCCAGCGCGGTGATCTGTTCCACCGCCGGCGCGGGGTAGTAGGTGCGGATCGCCTTTTGGATCTGCCGGCCCTCGGCGAGCACGAATTTGAGTTGCATCTTTATGCGACGGGGGAGTTCTTCGGTGGCACGCAACAATGAGCCCTCGGCGGCGGCGACGACTACCTGGTCGCCCGCGGCGCGGAGGGGAATGACATTGTATTCGATCGCCAGCGAGCGCGGGAGGTGGGCCAGGCACTGTACGTCGATGCCAATCGCTTCGATGTCCACGCGCTCGGGCGCTCCCGAAAGCTGCGACCACCACGCCCGCCATACGTGCTGGGGCTTGCAGAGCCCGAACGCCAGCGCGATTTCACCAAACCGGCGGCGCGACGATGACTGGTCTTCGAGAATCTCCGAAACGTCGTGGGGGCTTAACTCGACGAACTGGCCTAGCACTTCTCCGAAGCGTTGACGGGACATACTCTCACTCCTTCAGGCGAACGGGGCATCGGGCTCCGCCGATCGACGCGCCGCCGGGGCGGGCGCGGTCGATCGGCAGAGCCTCACTTGTGGAACCTACGATACGAACTTCTCCCGGGCAAATAGTGGAGTGATAAGTCAACCGTTTGTGTCCGATAACAGCGCCGATATACTTGCAGGCATGACGCAAACGACTGACACGCCCGGCGAAACACGAAAGCTCAATTGCCCCAAATGCAACGCGGCGATGGAGACCGTGAACTTCCAGGACATTCGGGTCGATCGCTGCACGGCGTGCAAGGGTCTATGGTTCGATGCGCTGGAGAAGGAGCACCTGGATCTGCTCCAGGGCGCCGACAGCATCGACACCGGCCCGGCTCATCAGGAAAACCGCGACGAAGTCGTGCGGATCAACTGCCCGGCTTGTCACACGCAGATGATTCGGATGGTCGATCACCGGCAGCCTCACATCTGGTACGAATCATGCCCGGTCTGCTACGGCGTGTTCTTCGACGCGGGGGAGTTCCGCGAGCACAAGGAACACTCGGTGCTCGGGTTCTTCCGCGATCTGTTTCACCGCAACGAGCGGAAGTAACGAGCGCCGCCATATCCGCTGAACGCGCCTACGAAGACAACGTATCAATGAGGGCCCGCGAGAGTGAAAAATGCGTCGCGGCCGCAACGGAGGCATTGATACCTTGAGTTGGAAATCAGTTAGCAATTGGGCGAAGGATCGGCCGCTGACGTTGCGGCTGGCGGATCAGCTGGGGCGCAGCCGGGGGAGGCTGGCGGTTTTGAATCGGATCAATCCGCCGATCAAGCCCCGGCAGAAGCCGGACCTGCGGGGGTGGCAAGACCACGACCTCGCGGCGGCGTGGATCGGGCATGCCACTGTGCTCCTGCGCGTCGGCGGGATGACCGTGCTTACCGACCCCGTCCTTTCCAACCGCGTCGGTGTCGGCCTGGGCCTCATCACGGGCGGGCCCAAGCGGCTCATCGCGCCGGCGCTGACGATTCGAGAATTGCCTCAAATCGATCTCATCCTCATCTCCCACGCGCATTTCGATCACCTCGACCGCCCGACGCTCGCCCGGCTGCCCAAGCGAATCCCCGTCGTCACCGCCCATCAAACCCGCGACCTCATCAGCGACCTCGGGTTCCGCCATGTGTCGGAGCTGCGCTGGGGCGAGAGCCTCCAACTCACCGGGGGCATGAAGATCGAAGGCCATCCCGTCCGGCATTGGGGGGCGCGCACGTTCTATGACAACCACCGTGGGTTCAACGCGTACGTCATCGACGCCGGCCGGCAGCGCGTCTTATATGGCGGCGATAGCGCATACCACGAAGGGTTCAAAGGCGTCGGCAAGGTCGATCTGGCGATCATCGGAATCGGCGCGTACGACCCGTGGGTGGCCTCGCACGCCACGCCCGAGCAGGCGTGGGCGATGGCCGGGCATTGCGGGGCGGACTATCTGCTCCCCATGCACCACAGCACGTTCCGCCTGAGCCACGAGCCCGCGCACGAGCCGATGGAGCGCATGCTGGCGGCGGCGGGGCGCGAGGCGGATCGAGTCGTCGTGCGCGAAGTGGGCGGACAGTGGGCACGCTAGAAAACCGAATTCCGAGTTACCGAAATCCGAATCAAACCCGAATGACGGAATCCGAATGCCCAACCTGCACGAACTGCCCCAAACATCCGGGGCCTCGCTGTCGCTCGTACCCGGCGTGAATGGATTTGTTCACGAAGCTCGGAGCCAGACTATACTATTCGGGCTGCTTTCACTTTCACATCCTCAGCACTCAGCTACCCGCTCTTGCAATCGCGGCCACCGGATCGACAATCCCCACTCTGCATGACACGTAATGAGCTTGAGCCGCGGATGCAGGGGCTCTCGATGAAGATCGTTCGCTCGTTTTACTTCGCTTTCGCGGGGGTGTGGTTTCTGCTGCGCACGCAGCGGAACGCGCGGATCGAGCTGGCGATCGGCCTGGCGGCGTGCGTCGCCGGGGGGTGGCTGGGCATCACACGTGTTGAATGGGCGGTGGTCGTTTTTACGATCGCGCTGGTGCTCATCCTCGAAGGTCTAAACACCGCCGTCGAATGTGCGATCGACCTGGCTTCGCCCGAGATCCATCCACTGGCGAAGGCCGCGAAGGACCTGGCGGCGGGCATGGTGCTGATCGCGTCGATCGCGTCCGTGGCGGTGGGGCTGCTGATCCTGGGGCCGCCTCTATGGCATAAGCTGATGCACTTGCGATAGCCGTTTTTGCTTGCATCGCGCTCAACGGGCTGCGAGGATGAGGGCGTCAGGCACTCCTTGCTCCGCTGGCGAAAGGGGCTGTCGATGCGTTCCCGCCTCGTTTTCATTTTCTTGTTGCTTGTTGTGATGTCTTTTGACTTGCCGGCCTGTATGCGCGCCGAGCCACCCACTTCTCAGCGCGCCGGGGAGGGAGCGAACCAATCTCCCGAAGCGGATGCGGCTGCCGCGGTGCTGCGCAATCCCCATTCTTCGGAAGAGCAGTTGCTAGCGGCGTGCGACGCTTTGCGCGATCTTGGGCCGAGCGTGAAGGCGGGTATTCCAGCGCTTTATGGGGTCCTGGATAAAGGGGTCACCGTACGTCATCGCGCGCTCGACGCGCTGGCGGCGGTGGGGGGCGAGCCGGCGCTGGAAACGGCGAAGAGTTTTGCCCACTGGTACGGCCGCGAGGCCGTTGAGACGAGGCTTGCCGACCTCAAAGCGGCCAAGGCCCTGGGCGACTCTGGAATGCTGAAATTGCTGGAAGACCCGAAGCCCGAGGAACGCGCGCGGGCCGCCCGGATGCTGGCGCTTTCGCGCACGGGCAAGCCGGAGGCGATTGACTTGCTCGTCGCGCGGTTGAACGACGACAATTTCGCGGCGCGGCACGCGGCAGCCGAAGCGATCAAAGCACTGCGGCCTCGGATGAACGGCTCGGCCATCGAAGCGATGGTAGACCGGCTGGACCGCGAGCAAATACGGGTGGCCGAGGCGGATGCGGCCGTCAAGCAGGCTGTGGCAGAGGCCGAACACAATGCGGCAGAGCAGGCCGCGGCGAATGACCGCGCCGCGGTGGATGACTATGTTCCGCCCGCTGAAACGGCCCGGGACGTGACTTGGGAACTGCCGCGTCTGATCGAGCGGCTTGGGAACAAGGATGATGAAGTTCGCCTGCAAGCGCTCCAGAACCTGAGGCGGACCAGCGGCATGACGTCCGCCTGGCGGGACGTCGGGAAGCTGGCGGTCAAGGACCCTAATCCGAGCATCCGACAACTGGCGGTTGAGACCCTGGCGGAAATCGGCTGGCATGCCAACGAAGGGTTGTTCGAGGCGCTCAAATCAAAAGACAGTGAAGTGCGAAAGCTCGCGGTCGTCGCGACGGGCCCTCGCGAGTCGCCCGGCGGCTATGATAGCGAAGTCGCGGCGACGATGAACCACGCCGCCCTCGACGCCGACGCGGGGGTCCGCAGGTCCGCGACCCTCTGGCTGGCACGGTTCGATCCTAACGGCCCAAAAAGGCCGACAGTGTTCATCGAACTGATGGACAGCGCGGACGTGAGGGAACGTCGTTTAGGCGCTTCCGTGCTCGGGCAACGGCACGACGCGGTACAAGCGGTGGTTCCGACATGGATTCACGCACTGGAAGATTCCGATCCCGAGGTGCAGGTGGCCGCCATTTCCTGGCTTGCCGGATTGGGCGATGACGCGAAAGGCGCGGAGTCCCGGCTAAAGGAGATCGTCGCCAAATCGGCGCGTACCGCCGCCCGCCCGGCGGCGATATTGCTGCTGCGCATGGGGGCTGAAAGCAGATCGACGGCCGTTGCGTATCTCGTCAAGGCGTTGGAGACCGGCGCCGCTGAAGAAAAAGTCCAGGTCGTGCGGGCGCTGGCGACTGTCGGCGCCGATGCGAAGCCCGCAGTGCCGGCGCTTTTGGCTACCCTCGCCGAGGAGAGCAATGAGCTGCGGATCGATGTGGCGCAGACGCTGGGGGCGATCGGGCCGGACGCGAAGGCCGCTTTACCGGCGCTGACGCGCATGGCGGACAACCGCCACATAGACGTGCGCTCGGCGGCAGTCGCGGCCCTTGCAAAGATCGACCCCGAAGGGCGCTCACTCGCGCCCGCGCTCTTTGCCGCGGTGCTCAACAAGGACCGGACGGCGTGCGGCGTGTTGGCCGGCCCGATGAAAAAGACGGGCACGCCGCGCGAAGTGTTCCGCCGGTTGGAGACCATTGCAACGGATGACCCGGACGATGGCGTGCGCGAAACGGCGCGCATGGTAGCCGAGCAACTTGGACCGGGGCCGACGCTAGCAAAAGGAACTCAAGGCCAGAAAGGGTAGCGCGCGGAGGCGTGCGCCATCTTTTTGATCGAGGTTTCCGCTGGCAGTGAGTTTGGTGAAAGGGGATGTCGATGTCTTCCCGCCTGATTTTTATTTTCCTGGCGATTTCCTTCGTCGCATTCACTTTCCCGGAGCGTTCGCGCGCCGAGCCGGCGGATGGGAAGGACGCGACCGAGCCGGCGGGGGGGAAGGACGCGGCGGAGGCGCTGCGCCTCGCAGCGGTGTTGCGCGCCCCGAATGCGACGGAGGACGAAACGCTCAAAGCATGTGCCACGCTTCGCGAGATGGGGCCGCGGGCGAAGGAGGCGGTTCCGTTCCTTATTCATGTGTTGGATGACGGCGTTGCGGTCCGCCGTCAGGCGCTGGCGGCACTGAGCGCCATCGGGGATGACGCCGTCCCGGCGCTGGCGGAAGCGCTGGGCCATCGGAAGCCGTACGTGCGCGAGGCGGTCGCCGACACGTTGATCGGCATGGACGCCGCAGTCTCGCTGGGTGTGCCGCGGATGGTGCGTCTGCTCGGCGATTCCGCGCCGGTTAACCGCGCCCGCGCGGCGCGGTTGCTGGAGCTTTCGAAGAAGGATACGCCGGAAGTGAACGAGGCACTGCGGGGGAAGCTTACCGACACGTCGCGCGAGGTCCGGCATGCGGCTGCGGATGCGATCAAGACATTGCGGCCGCCGGCGGAGGGCCGGCAGGCGTTGGCGATTGTCGAGGAAGCGGACCGTCAGGAGCGGGCGATTGCGGTAGCTGCGGCTCCGGGGCCAAACCCCGCGCCCAAGCGCGTCGGAGCCCTCGAACGTCTGAAGGGCGACGACCCGGACGGCCGCCTCGCCGCTTTGCACGAGTTGTCCCGATCGGATGACACCGAATTCGTTCACCGCGCGCTGGGGCACGTGGTCCTTCACGACCCCGAGGCGCGTGTGCGGCACGAGGCCTTGCGAATGCTCAGGGCCAGGGCGTCGCAATCGACCGAAGGGCTGACCGCGGCCATGGGCTCCGCGGACGACAAAGTGCGCCAAGTCGCACTCGACGCGCTTACATCCGTCAAAAATTCCCAGCCGCTGCGCAAGATGATGTTCGCGCTGATGAATCACCTGTTGGAGGATCCCGATCCCGAGATTCGCCAATCGGCGGTGATCTGGGTGGCACGCTTCAATCCGCGCGGCCCGGCCAGCCCCACGGCGCTGCTGGAATTGTTGGAGAAAGGGACGGGCGACGAGCGCCGACTTGCCGCGGACGCGCTGCTCGCGCGGGAGGATCCGGCCCAGGCCGTGGCGGCGGGGTGGGTCCGGGCTTTGGACGATGTCGATCCGCGCGTGCGCTCGGTCGCAGTCACGGCATTGGACTCGTTGGGCAGCGCGGCCCAGTCCGCGGAACCGAAGTTGATTCAGCTTGTGGCCGACCCGGCGAATCCGACCGCCCGGCCGGCGGCGATGGTGCTGCTGCGACTGGGCCCGGACGGCCGCTCGGCGGCGGTGGGGTATTTGGTCAAAGCGCTTGCCGCCGGCACGGAGCAGGAGCGCGACCAGGCGGTCCGCGCGCTCGCGACCGTTGGACGCGAGGCCGGGGCCGCAGTGCCGGCGCTTTTGGCGATGTTCGCCGAGGGCAGCAATGAGCTGAGGATCGATGTGGCGCAGACGCTGGGCGCGATCGGCCCGGAAGCTAAGGCCGCTTTACCGGCGCTGACGCGCATGGCGGACAACCGCCACATAGACGTGCGCTCGGCGGCAGTCGCGGCCCTTGCAAAGGTCGACCCCGAAGGACGGTCACTCGCGCCAGCGCTCTTTGCCGCGGTGCTCAACAAAGATCGGGCCGCGTGCGGCGTGTTGGCCGGGCCGATGAAAAAGACGGGAGCGCCGCGCGAGGTGTTCCGGCGGTTGGAGGATATGGCCGCGGACGACCCCGACGACGGTGTGCGCGAAACGGCGCGGGTCGCCGCGGAAGAACTGGGGGCGGAGCGTACGACCCCGCCAAAC
>JAQGHH010000498.1 GCA_028288945.1 Phycisphaerales bacterium | reverse complement strand
CACCTTACAACCCTACCCTGCTATCCTTGGCCGCCGAATGAGCACGCCACAACAGTATCTTGACACCTCGTTCATCCGCGATGAGCAGGGTCGCATCGTCTGGACGCAGGAAGCAGTGCCGACCCCCGGCCCCTTGTTCTGCCTGGTACGCGGCGCGAGTCGGTGCGCATGGAGTGTCCACGCCGACCTGCCGGACGACGTTGCTCACGCGATCGACCGACTCGCCCGATCGGAGCCGCCCACGGCCGACTTTCGCCGTCCCCCCATCCACGTGAACGAATACCGCAAGCTCCTAGGCGCGTATATCTCGTCGTGGCACGGGGCGATGATCGACCCGCTTGAGCAGAGCGGCCCGGCGATGACTTTTCCCGACGCCCTGCCCCAAGTGAGCGATGTCGTGCGCGTCGAGGACGAGCGGCTGCTGGCGATCGAGTTTCGTGGCTGGGTGATCGGCGAGATCGCGGGCGGGCGTACCCCGGTGCTCGCGGTATTCGAGGACGGACACCCGGTCAGCCTGTGCTTCTGCGCAAGAGCATCCGCCGCCGCCGCGGAAGCAGGCGTGGAAACCGCCGGGCGGTACCGAGGTCGCGGCCTGGCGCCGCGCGTGACTGCGGCGTGGGCGCACACGCTCCGGGCGGAGGGCCGGACGCCCCTCTACAGCACCCAATGGACGAACCAGGCATCGCTGGCAGTCGCGCGCAAGCTGGGTCTGACGACGTATGCGAGTACCTGGTGTCTGGGCGACGGCAGGAAATAGGGACGCAGGAAGCACATCATAGATATCATTGTCCGCTCGGCGCTGGACGAGTGGGATCCCATCCGTCGGATGGATCCGGTCCGCCGCCGGCCCCTCGATCCGGAACAATGCGAATTGTGTCGTCGTCCATCAAAGTGCAGTTCAGCACTCCTGGCATTCCGTCAAAGTCATATCGAATTGTAAAGTGAGCCGAATCATTGGGATCCACTTGCCCCGCAAATAAGCGAAGGCGTCCTGTTATCGGGCACTTGATAAACCACGGATTTGCGGAAGGAAACGTGAATGAAACCCAGCCGTTCGCGGCGCGCGATTGGAGCAAATGCGGCTCATACGCACAAAGACCCATTTGCATGGTCCTCGATTTCCCCCCCGGGTGGATGAAGTCGCAGCCGCCAACATCGACGCACACGATACGTATGCGGCCGGACGCGCTTATGCATTGATGCAGGAAGACGGTACCGGTCCCTCCCGGGATGCTGTCCGGATACGGAAACATTTCCCGGCTTCGCGGATGTTGCGTCAACATTGGCGCGATCGTCTCGTATCCTGATTGGCAAATTGGGCCTTGAACGTTGCTATCAATTATCACCAAGTCGCCCGGCATCGTGCATGTCGCCCATTGGTGCTTCCAATAAAAATACCGAAACGCATTCGCCGCATCCGTGTGATATTCGTAAATGGTCCACAGAATCACCACTGCGAGAGACAGCATGATCCATCGTCTAGCGGGAATACCTCGGCGCGAGCCGGGCCTTCGGTACGAAAGGATCCCCTCGCCGTTTTGAGCCATTGACTCATTCTGCTTCGACCAGTCCGTTCAGTCCAGATGAGGAAGCTGGGGGTCTAAAGGCAGGGTCTAAAGGTGTCAGGTGTCAGGAACCTATTTCACAGAATTCGGCGAATAGGTTCCTGACAACTTATCCGGGTCCTCCCCGCTTTTGCCTGTCGCGAGGGACTTCACTTTCGTTTCAGCTTCGCTGCCGACACCGTGAATGACGTGTCCCACGGCCCTAGCCCCAGTGTCGTCGGAGTTCCAGTCTTGCGGACCGAAAGGCGGTAAAGCTCGCGCAGCCTTCATTTCGCCCTTCGATGCAGGCGCATCAGCAGGAGCGCAGCCACGGCGCACGTCGCCGCGGACATCGGCTCCGGCACCGGTGTGAGGAGGAACGCATGCTCCGCTCCCTCGAGGTTCCGACCGAACCCGACGATCTGGCCCGGACCATTAATGCCATAGGCGGTGTCCAACATCCAGCCGCTCCGTCGATCGATCAAATCGTTTAGGTCATGCATGGCGCCGTCGCGGTAAAGGAACGCGTGGTCCTCGTAGCCGGTGGACCCGGCGAGACTGACCGCAGAAGCCCCGTATCCCACAACTTCGCCGTGGTCGTTGATGTCGTATGCATAGCTCCATGGACCCGATCCGGCGTCAAGGGTGCCAAGGTCGACTATCTTGCCGCCGTCGTAGAGGTAGGCATGGAAACCGTGCGGGGCGTACTGGAATGTAGCGGCGCCGACGATCTGTTCCAGGTTGTTGATGGCGCTGGCGGTATTGAGGAAGAAGGGCAAGGCGACCATCTTCTGTCCATCATAAAGGAACGCCTGCTGCCCGGAATCCGCGGTGTTCGACAAGCCGACGACATGGCCGGCGTTGTTAATGCCGGTGGCGGCGCTGTTGGCGCCGCCGAGGGTACCCAGGTCGATGGTTACCCCCGACGTGTTGAGGAACGCGTGATGACCCGCCGATGGGTTCGCGAGGTATGAGGTCCCGGCAATCTGCCCGCTACGATTGATGGCGACGGCGATATCGTAGGTCCCGCCCAAGCCGGGCAAGACGGTCACGGCCCCACCGTTATCGACGACGGCATGAGTTCCATTCGCGTCGCGGATCGATCCGACGATCTCCCCGTTCTGGCCTATCGCATAAACCCGCCCGGCCGAGCCGCCGAGCTCCGGCAGGGCACGCATGCTGCCGTTGGCATAAACGAACGGCTGCGCCATGTCGCGCGGCGAATTGCCCGTACCGGAAATCCCGACAATTTCGCCTGCGTCGTTTATCCGATACGCGTAGCTACGCGGGTCATTCGACAGCGTACCGAGGTCAGTCACCGTGTACTCAACGGCTCCGAAGGCGCCAGCGGTGCACGCGATCGCCCATACCGCCCCGATTATTCTTCCGAAGTTCCTGGCACGCATCGATCCGGTCCTCCGCGAAGTGAAACGCGCGCTGCGAACTCATACAGAAATGACGCAAAATATTGTATCGGGAACCCCCGCAAAGTGTCACCGGACTAATTTCGCGGCGGTTAACACGGACTAATCCTTTGGCCGCGACGCCCCCGTCTAATTTCCCCGCACCCAATTCGCCGCGCATTGCGCCGGTCCGCCGGCGCACGCCCGTCTCGCAATTGCCTTGATTTCTGCTGCATCCGTGTAACAATCCTTCAGCCGTGGCGACGGCCAACGCGGATTTCCCCCCTGACCTGGGCTATATTTGACCGGAGCCTCGCGGAATGACTAACCCGCCTTGGAATTTACTGGCAGATTATGCGTTCCCCGAACTGGCGGCGGCCGTCCGGGCTTCGACGCCGCAGGTTGTCGACCAGTGGGTCACTGCCGT
>JAQGHH010000473.1 GCA_028288945.1 Phycisphaerales bacterium | reverse complement strand
TTTTGGCTGACGCCGATGGTGCCGAAATGTTCGCGGGTGCCGTCGGCGCGGTCGCGGCGGCATTCGATGATGACGCGCACGCTGGCCGCCGTCTCGTCCTTGGAATTGATGACGCGCACCTTGTAGTCGATCAAATGAACGCGGTCGATGCCGTCGAAATGCCGCTTGAGGGCGTGGCGCAGTGCGCCGTCCAGGGCGTTCACCGGGCCGTCCCCCTCGGCGACCGTGTGCTCGGTGACATCCCCCACCTGCATTTTTACCGTCGCCTCGGAAACGGCCTGGCTGGCGTTGCGCTTCAGCACCGACACGCGATAGTGATGGAGCTCGAAAAACTTGCGGTAGCGGCCGATCTCCTTGCGCAACAGCAACTCGAAACTCGCCTCCGCGGCTTCGAACTGATAGCCCGCGTTCTCCAATTCCTGCACTTTTTCCAGCACTTTTCGCAGCGTGACCTTGTCGGATTCGATGTCGAATTTCTTGCCGGCCTTGGCGGCGATGTTGCTGGCGCCGGACATTTCGCTGATGAGGATCTTGCGGCTATTGCCAACCGTTTCGGGCGAAACGTGTTCGTACGTGCTCACGTCTTTTTGCACCGCGTGCACGTGCATGCCGCCCTTGTGGGCGAAGGCGCTGCTCCCGACGTAGGGCTGGCCGGGGACGAGGTTGAGGTTGGCGGTCTCGTAGACGTAGCGGGAGACCTCGGTGATGCGCTGGAGCGTGCCGGGCTGGAGGCAGGTGAAGCCGTACTTGATCTGGAGGTTGGCGATCAGCGGGAGCAGGTCCATGTTGCCGCAGCGCTCGCCGACGCCGTTGATGGTGCCCTGGGCGTGGGATGCGCCGGCCCGCACCGCGGCGAGGGCGTTGGCGATGGCCAGGCCCGCGTCGTTGTGCGTATGGATGCCGACACGGGCGTCGCAGCGCTGTTTCACCGCGGCGACGGCTTCTTCGATCTGCTCGGGCATGGTGCCGCCGTTGGTGTCGCAGAGGACCAGCACGCCTGCCCCCGCTTCCTGTGCCGCCAGCAGCGTGCGCAGGGCGTAATCGGGGTTGGAGCGGAAGGTGTCGAAGAAATGCTCGGCGTCGTAGACGACCTGCCGGCCGGCCTGGCGGATGAATTTCACCGAGTCGCCGATCATCGCGAGGTTTTCCTCGGGCGTGACGTTGAGCACGGCGCGGGCCTGGTAGTCGCTGCTCTTGCCGACGAGCGTGACGGCGGGCGTGTCGGCCTCGAGCAGGGCTTTCATGCCCGGGTCTTCCTCGGGCTTCACGCCGCGTCGGCGGGTCATGCCGAAGGCGCTGACCTTCGCGTGCCGCAGGCGCAGCGCCTTCACTTCCTGGAAGAACGCCGCGTCCTTGGGATTTGAAAGCGGGAAGCCCCCTTCCACGTAGTCCACGCCCAGTTCGTCGAGCTTCTGCGCGATGAGCAGCTTGTCCTGCAGCGAGAGGTTGAACCCCTCGCCCTGCGTGCCGTCGCGGAGGGTCGTGTCGTAGATTTCGATCCGGCGTTTGTCGCTCATATCCACACCTTGGTGCGATTGTACCGTTTGAAACCACGCGCGTCGCTGAAACGAAAAAACCCCGCCGTCGAGGGGCAGGGCTTCAAGGTTACGAATGCTCAAAAGGCCGGCCCTACCCGCGATGTCGTGGGATAATAATCTGGACGGGGCCAATGATGGAGCGCGCGGGCAACATGTGGGCGAATCATAGGCGAAAACTCGCGCGCGTCAACATGCGGAGGCTTGGTAATCGGGGCGGCGGGTGCAATCTTTCCGCCCGCGCAGTCGGAATTCGGGCGCGCTTATCGGGCGCAGTCCGACGAATTATTGCCTCGGATTGGCCAACCGCGGGAGTGAATCGTATCTCCCTCTTGCTCACTGGGAACGGTAAGGAGTCGCCGCGACCGGGCAGATCGGTGGCGACTCGCCGGCAGTTGCCGGCTCACGGACGGGCCGGCATGTGGACGGAACCACGGTCGCCGGCGCCTATCATTCCCGGCACGCGTGTGAGGGATGTGATCCCGGGTGGCACGCGAACACCCCCGAGGCCGGAGGCCTCGGGGGTGTTTTTTTTATTTCCGAATCGAAGCCCTATGGAAGCAAAGCGGTCCGTATGATGACCCGTCGCCGACACGACCGGATCCTTGCGGAATTGCAATGACGAGTCCTTCGAATCCTACCGACTCACGCCCCACTCCCACCCAGCCCTCTCGCGCAAACGCCAGTTCCGCCTGTGTGCTCGCAATTAACGGCGGCTCTTCCAGCATCAAGTTCGCGGTGTACGCCGCGGGCGATCCACCGACACGGACGCTGCTCGGGCAGGTCGAGCGGATCGGACAGGACGGCGCCGCGCTGTCCGCGAAGGATGCGGCGGGGCACGTGATCGATCAAAGGCCGCTCGAAGCGGCCCATCATGCCGCGGCGGCGGATGCGCTGATCGACTGGCTTCGACAGCATCTCGACGGCGCGACCGTGACCGCGATCGGCCATCGTGTAGTGCACGGGGGCGTGCGGCTGAGTGAGCATCAGCGGATCACCGATGAGGTGCTTGCAGAGCTTCGAGCCGCTGCGCCGGTGGATTTGGCGCATCTGCCGCGGGAGATCGCGCTCATCGAGGTGTTTGGGCGGGGCTTTCCGGGGGTGCCGCAGGTGGCGTGTTTGGACACGGCGTTTCACCGCGATCTGCCGCGGGTGGCGGAATTGCTGCCGATCC
>JAQGHH010000452.1 GCA_028288945.1 Phycisphaerales bacterium | reverse complement strand
CGTAGACGATGACATTCGTCGCGATCAGCGCCCAGTTCATGTAGGGCGTATGGCGGAGCGGGCTGTCGGTGCGAAGCGGGATGAGCATGGGGGAGGACGGTTGCTGGTTACTGGTTGTTAGTTGCTGGTGAAGAAAGCCAGCGTTAGCTACCAGTTGATCCTACCAGCAACCAGTAACTAGCAACCAGCAACCCCACGCCCTCACTCTCCCCGATTCTCGCGGACCATCCGCAGTCGGCGGCCGCCGCGGTCCCATTTTGCCTTGGACATGTAAGATTCGATAAGCAGGATGCCCCGGCCGCTGCACTTTTCCAGGTTTTCCACGGCGGTGGGGTCGGGCACGCTGGCGCGGTCGAAGCCGGGGCCCTGGTCTTCGACGACAATATCGACTCGTTTGGGGCTGATGCGGGCTTCGACGTGGACGTTCTTGCGGGGGTCAACCTGGTTGCCGTGGCGGATGGCGTTGACGAGCGCCTCTTCGAGCGCAATGCGGAGGGCGAAGAAGCTTTCGCCATGGAACCCGCGTTTCTCGGCGGATTCGAGGATGCGCCGCTGGCAGTCGTGGCCCTGTTCGTAGTCGCTGGGAAAGTCGAAGACGAGTTTTTCCTCGCCCGGGTGAAGTCCGTTGGCGGCGATCGCCGTCCCGCGGTGGCCGGGCGTGTCCGCACCGGCGCGGCCCCGAGGTTTTTGCGGGCCGCGCTCCCCCTGACGTTTCGACCCGCCGACTCCCATCCTGTTTCTCGGAGAGTGCTGAGTTCTTGAGACTAAAGGCCGTGCCGAAACTCCGGCACACGCCTGTCGTTACTTAAAATCGGCTATCGCTTCCATCCGGCTTGGAAGGATTTTAAAAAGTTTATTCAGCTTCGTGATGACGAAGACCTCCAGGATTTGCGGCTTAATATTGGTCAGCCGCAACTGCCCGTTGGCTTCCCGGATCTTATTATTGGCGTTGATCAGCATGCCCAGGGCCGCGCTGCTGAGGTGATCCACCGCGGCGAAATCGAGCAGGAGCTTGGGGGTGTGACGCTCTTCGATCAACACCCCCAGCGTCTGGCCGATCTCGGCGATGTTGGCCTCGTCCAGGATTCGGTTGTTCGTAAACTCAACGACCCGGATGTCCTTCTGCTGGGTCACTGAGAGCGGCGGGGTGGATTCGGCCATGCCAGGTTCCTCGTCTACGTAATCGCAACGCTCAGAAAGTACGGGCCGCGGAAACGGGTGTCAAGCCGGTCCTTTTCCACGTAAGGGCGGCCCCGGCGAGGCATCCGATGGCCAGCAAGAGCACCGCCGGCCCCACGTCCACCCCTGCGCGGCCTGGGCCGGCCGCGGCAGCCAGGCGCGAGCGCCAGTCCACGGCGCCATCCGGGCCGGTCGAGATCGCCTGCGCCAGCGCATTAAAAGCCCGTCGCTCCCCGCCTGGCGATTCAAAAATCCCGGGCCATTGTGTCGCGTCGCCCCCCGCCACCGGCGCATTTTGCGCCGACTTCCATCCCCCCTCATACGCGCCCAGAGGATAGCCGACAAAGCGTTCCTGCCCCGATCCCACCCAGCCAAAAACGTTCGCCCAGAAGACGACATAGTCGGGCGTGGCGGACCATGGCCCCGGATCAAATCCCACCCAAACCTGCCGGGCCGGTTGCGACCGCGCCGCGACGATCACGCGCCCACCGACGCTCACCACCGCCGTCCACCCGGACGGCGCTTCACCCGCCCCTAAAACGTCTCTCGGGAATGCCGCCCATTCGACGTCGCGGGTGATCGGATGGTCCGCGACAAAAACGGTCCCCTTCGCGCGCTCCGCCCCGGGCGGCGCGACGATCACCGCCGGCACATCCGTCGCGAGATCAGCGCCGCTATTCACGATCGCGACTCGCTGTGATGAATCCGTCGGCGGGCGCGCCTTCGAGTACACATCGATCATCCGCCGCAACTCCCCCGACACCGGCGAACGCGGCTCGATCCTCGGAAAACTCCCCTCGCGCTCCAGCCACGCCCGATCATCCGCCGGCTGATCGTCCGCCGCTACCAATAGCGACGCCTCGACCGTCTTTCCCAACGCCGGCAGATCAAAAAAATAATCCTGCTCCCCTCCCCGCGGCGGCAAGTCCACCGATCGCCCAACGCCCTGCCCGTCCGAGCTCACTTTCACCTGCGCCGCCGTCCGCCCCGAATCATTCCGCAATCGCACCATCACCTGCGGCGAAGGCATTTCCCGCGCCGACAACGCGGCAATGCCGACATTCTCCACCTTCGATTCCGGCGCGATCTGCACCAAACGCGGGTCGTCGATCCCGAGCGGCCGATCACTCAACACGATGACCGGCCCGCTGGTCGTCGCCAATCGATCGCGTACGGCCTGCCGCAGGGTTTCTTGCGTGTCAATCGCGGTCGGAGCAAGACGCTCCGCCGCCCCGGCCCAATTGCCCGCATTGCTTCGCCGCACTTCGCCGCCCGGCACGTCCACCCAATCGACCGGAGTCGTCGCTCCCAACGCCGCCGAGATCTCTTTCGCCCGAGCCTGCACCAACCTTCGGAACCGCGGGACTCCCCCACTCGTTGCCGACATGCTCATCCCGCGGTCGACAACGATCGCCACAGGATCCCGTCCCTTCGACCCCGGCATCGCCGCGCGCGGTCCCCCCGCCGCCACGACCGCGAGCAACATCGCCCCCATCGCCAACGCCAACGAAACCGCCGGCGGCTGAAGCGCGCTCTTCGCCGGCCTCTGCAACGCCGGCCCCCGCCACAACTCTAAGAACGGCACCCCCGTCTTTCGACGCCTACCCCAAAGCAGCCACAAGCTCACCGCGCCCCAAGGGAGCAATCCAAACAACCAGATCGGCTCGGCAAAGAACTGCGCGGGGATTCTAACAGGTCGGGGAAGTGCTGAGTGCTGAGGGAAGGAAGAGGGAAGCTACGTAGGGTGGGCGTACTCGCCCACCGTCTGGTCGCGCGCCGGTCCACGGAAAACGGCGGGCGAGTACGCCC
>JAQGHH010000450.1 GCA_028288945.1 Phycisphaerales bacterium | reverse complement strand
CTGACGCGGGAAATGTTCTGCCTGATGGAAGGCCGCCACGTCCACCCCTCAACGCTCTACCCCGGCGGCGTCGGTACGGTGCCGACGGTCCAGCTCTTCACCGACTACCTCACCCGGCTGATGAAGTACGTCGAGCACATGAAGAAGGCGGTGCCGCTGCACGACGACCTGTTCAACTTCTGGTACGAGGCATTGCCCGGCTATGAGGAAGTCGGTCGGCGGCGGATCCTGCTGGGGTGTTGGGGGTCGTGGAACAACCCGCACGTCTGCGACTACACCTATAAGAATATGTCCGAGTGGGGCCGGGCCATGTATGTCACGCCCGGCATTATCGTCGACGGCAAGCTGGTCACGACGGATCTGGTGGACATTAACCTCGGCATCCGCATCCTCCTGGGCAGTTCCTACTACCAGGACTGGGAAGACTCGGGCCCAACTTTCGTGAGCCACGATCCGCTGGGCAACCCCGTTGACAAACGCCACCCCTGGAACCAGACCACCACGCCCAAGCCGCAGAAGCGGAATTTCGACGACAAGTACACGTGGGTGATGTCGCCCCGCTGGTACGACAAGCGCACCGGCGACCATCTCTCCCTGGACACCGGCGGCGGGCCCATCGCCCGCCTCTGGGCAACCGCCCTGGCCAACATCGTCGACATCGGCTACATCAAGGCGACCGGCCAGAGCGTCAAGATCTATCTCCCCAAAACGATCGGCATGCCCGAAGTCGAGTTCGAGTGGAAGATCCCCCGGTGGAGCAACGCCATCGAACGAAACCGCGCCCGCACCTACTTCCAGGCCTACGCCGCGGCGTGTGCGCTGCACTTCTGCGAGAAGGCCATGGCCGAACTCTACGCGGGTAAGACCAAGACGTTCACCGAGTTCAAGGTGCCGGACGAAGCGATCGGCTGCGGCTTCCACGAGGCTGTCCGCGGCGTGCTCTCGCATCACGTCGTCATCCGCGACGGCAAGATCGCCAACTACCACCCCTATCCACCGACCCCCTGGAACGCCAGCCCGCGCGACTCCTACGGCACGCCCGGGCCTTACGAGGACGCCGTGCAGAACACGCCGATCTTCGAGGAAAACGGCCCGGACAACTTCAAGGGCGTGGACATCATGCGCGCCGTCCGCAGTTTCGACCCGTGCCTCCCGTGCGGCGTCCACATGTTCAACGGCGACGCCAAGCTGCTTGAGGTCCGCCACGCGCCGATGTTCGGAGTTCAAGGATAAGGCCCATGGGCGCAAACGGGAGACGATGATGGCGACCACCGCGCAAAGCACCGAGTTTCGAACCACGATGCGGCAGCTCGACGAGCTCCTTCAGGACGTCGAGACGATCTCAGATCCCGCCGCCCGGGCCAAGACTGGCCGCATCATTCAGGGATTGATGGAGTTCCACGGCGCGGGGCTGAACGCCATCTTCGAGCGCCTCGCGCGGGCCGGCGAAGCGGGCCGGTCGGTCATCGACGAGCTGGCTCGCGACGAGCTCGCAGGCAACCTCCTGCTGCTCTATGGCCTGCACCCGCTGGATTTGGAAACCCGCGTGAAGGCGGCGCTGGAAAAAGTGCGGCCGTACCTCGCCTCGCACGGCGGAAACGTCGAGCTGCTGGGAATCTCCGAAGAGGGCGTCGTGCACCTTGCCATGCGGGGGAGCTGTCATGGGTGCCCCTCGTCCGCCGTCACGATGAAAACGTCCATCGAGCAGGCGATTTACGACAACGCGCCCGACGTCAGCGCGATCCAGGTGGACGGCGCAACCGAGGCGCAAAAACCCGCGCCCGCGGGGTTCGTTCCCGTCGAAATGTTGATTCACGGCAGTGCCAAAAATCATCTGCAAGGAGTGCCGTCATGATGCGAAGAGAGCCTCCCAAACCGACCCACGTACCGGGCACCAATAAGGGCGAGGAGTTGGTCATCAAGCGCGGCCGCGAGCCCGGCCGGGGCGAGCCTGGCACCAGGGGGTACCGCAACGCGCGCGATTCGACCAGCATCAACGCCGGGGCAGAGGAACCGATCGACCCGAGGATGCCCGAGATGCCGCCGCCCTGAAACGGCGGGCGGTCGACGGGACACGGGGCAGGCACCACCGTCATGGACATCGCCGAACCAGACCTCCCGGCCGGGACAGGCGTTCGCAACCCGATCGCCACGCTCCGGCGTCTCGCGCGGCCGAAGCCGGTCGAAGAGCGCTGCGAGCTGTGCTCGGCGCCCCTCGCCCAGGAGCACCAGCACCTGCTCCAGCCCGCGAATCGGCAGTTGTTTTGCGCATGCGACGCGTGTGCGGTGCTGTTCGGCAACGGGCAGACCGGCCAGTACCGGCGCGTGCCGCGGCGTATCGAGCACTGGCCGGATTTTCAGATCGGCGACGTCCAATGGGATTCGCTGGGAATCCCGATCACCCTCGCGTTCTTCTTCCACAGTACTCCCGCTCAACAGGTGATGGCGATGTACCCGAGCCCCGCGGGCGCGACCGAGACAATGCTGGCTGCGGACGTGTGGCAATTGCTGGTGGACGACAACCCGGCCCTGGCCGAACTGGAGCCGGACGTGGAGGCGCTGCTCGTCAACCGGGTCGGCGGCGCTCGCGATTATTACCGCGCCCCGATCGATGAATGCTTCAAGCTCGTCGGCCTCATCCGAACCTACTGGCGCGGCCTGCACGGTGGTAACGAGGCGTGGGCGCAGATCGGACGCTTCTTCGAAAGCCTCAAGGCGCGATCCGTGAAACCGAGGAAGCATGCCTGATCTGGATTTCAAAATCGAAGGCGC
>JAQGHH010000441.1 GCA_028288945.1 Phycisphaerales bacterium | reverse complement strand
GTGACCCGTCCGCCCGCCGGCCGCCCGCGGCTCGTGGGGGCCGACACGTCGCACGCCTGGGTGGCCGCGTATTTCCCCGATTTCGGCTGGATCGACTTCGACCCCACCAACGGCCTGATCCCTTCCGTCGGCCACATCACCCTCGGCTGGGCCCGCGACTACGACGATATCAGCCCCGTCCGCGGCGTGGTCGTGGGCGGCCGGCATCACTCGCTGGGCGTCTCCGTCGATGTCGAGCCGATTACAACAGACGACGTACGCCCTGTTCGATCCACCGCATGACGCGCTGACCGGCCGCTGGCATATTGTCGGGGCAGTCTTGGCCTCCGTCGTGGCATGGGCGGCTCGCCCTAGGGTCACGGCACCCCGTATAGTGGCATGGGGATCCTGCCCATGGTCTATGGTACTCCATGACGTTCGGTCGGTACTCCGATCGAAGAAAGCTTGAGCGCAGCGACCTCTTCCACCGTGCAGGTTCGGCTCCGCCGAACATTTCTGGATCGTAGAGGAATGTTTCGCGTTTTCACGGAGACACGTTCGGCAGAGCCGAACCTACATGGCCGGCGTACCGGCCAAACACGGGCGGGCCCTAGGCCACGGAATGCCCCTGCCGCGCAAGCGCTCCTTTGCCGCGGAACGGCGTTTGCCCTCCTGCGGGAATGAACCGCAAGCTCTCCGTCCGGCACACCACCCGGTACACCTACGACCAGCCCGTCCATCGCAGCGCGCACCGCGTGCATCTGCGCCCGGTCATCGACGAGCGGCAATCGGTCCTTTCCCATTCCCTCGACATCTCCGTGCCGGTCGAGCCGATCAAATATGACGACGTCTTCGGCAACGCCACCGCGCGGTTCGAGATCACCGAGCCGTACACCGAGCTCACGATCACGGCCAACTCGGTCGTCGAAGTCAAAGACCGCGACCCGTTCGCGTTCGCGTCGATCCCGATCCGCCCGTCGTTCCCGCTGGTCTGGATGCCCGGCGAGCGCCTCATGCTCACGCCTTACCTCCTGCCCACCGAGCTGCCCGACACGCAGCTTCAGGAGATCACCGATTATGCGATGGACTTCGTCGAGCGCAACAACCGCGACCTGATGGAGACGCTGTTCGCCATGAATCTCGCGATTCACCGCGACTACACCTACGCCCCGGGCAGTACGGGCCTTTGGACGACGCCGTACGATGTGTTCGTGAAAAAGACCGGCGTCTGCCAGGACTTCAGCAACCTCTTCGTCTGCATGGCCCGCCTGCTGGGCATCCCCGCGCGCTACATCTGCGGCTACATCCACACCGGGAACAACGGCGAAAACCGCGTCGGCTGCGACGCCTCGCACGCATGGGTGCAGCTCTACATCCCAAACGTGGGGTGGAAAGGCTTCGACCCCACCAACGGCACGCTGCCGCACCTGGACCACATCCGCGTCGCTTACGGCCGCCATTACCGCGACACCGCGCCCGTCGAAGGAACGATCTATACGCCCAGCTACGAAACGATGAACGTAGACGTGGAAGTGCTGGATGTGACGGACACGTTTTCGAATTCGGAACCGATGTCCGACGCGCGGCCGACGTCTAGCGCGCAGCCACAACTCGCTTCGGCCACGGCCTAGGTCGGGAGGCGCAATGAAAGGGCGTCGGCACGGACTGATCCGCGCCGACGCCCGCTTTGCTGTCTATTAGGGGGAGATTCCGCGGTGTTCTGGGCACACAACAGGCTGGCAGCCTGTGCCACGCAGAATTCCCAACCTTAAATAATCCAATCAGCGTTTAACGATCCCGACGGCGACCTCGCACGTAGCCTTCTCAGCCGCTTCGCGGATCACTGGGTCTTCCCAGGAATTGGAAGCGACGGCGCTCAACTCCGCCGCGGCTTGTTCGCCGCCGAGTTGGGCCAGGGCCAGCACCGCGGCCCGGCGGACGATCTGGAGGAAAAAGCCGTTCTGGTTTCGGACCACTTCGACCAACGCGCCGACGGCCCGCCGGTCGCCCAGGGTGGCCAGGGCGCGGACGGCCTCGGCGCTCGCCTCGGCGGCGGGGTCGTTCACCGCGCCCAGCAGCGCGTCCACCGCGCGAACGTCGCCCAATTGGGCGAGGCTCGAAGCGGCGGCGGCGCGTACCACGCAATGGAAGTAGCCGTTAACGTTCTCGACGGCGTCGATCAGCGGCTGCACCGCGGCGCGATCGCCCAGCAGCCCCAGCGAAGCGGCGGCGTCTCGCGCCACGTCCGCGTCGCCGTCACCCAGTGCGCCGATCAAGGGGGCGACGCCGGCGCGGTCGCCCAGCCGCCCGATTTCCGAAGCGGCCGCGGAACGGGTGGCGGCGCACTCCGATTTCAGGTTGCTAAGCTGCGAGGTCAAGGCCGCGCTGGGACCCGCCGGGGCGGCCAACGAGGCTGGCTTCGCCGCCGGGGGCGCTAACGTGATTTTGTTCGCCGCAGACGGCGTGAGTGGGGCGGCTTCGATTGCCGCTGGCGTGGCGGCGGTCACCGCCATCGCGATCGACGCGGTCGGGGAAGAGGTCGTCTTGGGAACTGCACTGTGCTTCTTGATTGAAGTCTTTCGAGCCATTGGAATACTCCTTAAAACAAATATATCGGACGTTCAGCATATATCGTTCGTGCCCCCGCATATTCGATAGAAGAAATCCGAATGGAAAAGAATGCCTTCGAATATTGCACGCGGCGCGTGGAGAGTGAGACAGCCGCCAGGCACTTGATGGACAGGGCGAAAGAAGCGGGGGATCCCAGATGCGCGGGTTTGATCGAACGTCGGGAATGCACCGTGACGCACGTTTTCGACCCGTGCCGGCGGCGGGGGAGTGGAAATCATCCGTCTCTAGAACGACCGAATTTCCTCGGTGACGACATTGAACTGCTGCAAGTTCGCCACGCCGAACGCGGTGGTCAGTGCGACGTCCACCGCATCCCGCCCTCGGGCCATCAGGACGCGGCCGATCCGCCGCTGGTTGTGCCTCGCGTCCATCGTCCACCATTTGCCGCCCAGATAGACCTCGAACCATGCGCTGAAATCCATGGCGGCGGGGGAGATGGGTACGCCGATGTCGCCCAGGTAGCCGGTGGCGTACCGGGCGGGGATGTTCATGCAGCGGCAGAAGGTGATCGCCAAGTGCATGAAATCGCGGCAGACGCCCTGCCGCTCGTGGTACACGCCCACCGCCGATTTCGTGGCGCTGGCGAATTCGTAGCCGAACTTCACGTTGGAATGCACCCAGTCGCAGATCGCGTGCACGCGGTCCCAGCCCGGTCGGGCGTGGGAGAACAGGTTCCCGGCGATGTCCTTCAGCAGGTCAACCTCGCAATACCGGCTGCTCAGCAGGAAGCGCAGCACCTCCGCCGGAAGCTCTTCCACCGGGTGCTGCCAGGCGCTGGGGTCAAACGCATCCGGCTGGCCGCTGTCTTCCACGATCGCCTCGTTGCGAAAGCGCACCTGTCCCGCCATGGCGATGATTCGGCCGCAGGTGTTGCCGAAGTCGTCAACGTAGAGCGAGGTAGGCACGAACGGATCGATCCGCAGCCCCTCGGGCCCGCGCAGGGAGTTAAACCGCGTCGGATGCACGTAGAGCATCAGGAGCATCGGAGTGGGGGCGGGAAGATTGAAGATGATGTCGTAGCCGATCCGGATAAGCATTTCATTCCACTGCGCAAGGCAAGCGCCAAAAGGCGGGTTGGTAAACGCAGGCTACCCGCCGGGGCGGGAAACGGCAATTGCGCTTTCGTGGCGCGCCGCGAACGAGGGCGAGGCGCCCATGGCACTGGAGGTTTGAGAAGATGGGCGGCCCGGGTGCTTTGCCGATCCAATCTTGTCCTATGGCGGTAGTCAGTTCACCCAATCCCGGGAACCAGCGCGAGCAGTTCAGGGATGTGCCTTTCGTAATGCTTCCACCGGCCTATGGACGACGCGTACAGCGGCTTGCGGACCTGATCGCGGCTGGCGGTGGGGACATGTCGCTTGTTCTCATGGAAGCTCAGGCAGCGGTCGTCCCACGGAAGGTCGAGAAACTCCAGCATCCGCCGGGCTTGGCCCGGCATGTCGGCGACAACGTCTTCGTACCGCACCTCGAGAATGGGGACGGTGAGCACCTTCTTCCAATGCTCCATCATCCGCACGTAGTCGCGGTAAAACGCAGCCAGGTGGCCCAGGTTGCCGGTGAACTCATGGTCAGTGGCAAAGCCGGTGAGATAACAGGATAGGCATGTATCGCGCGGATCACGCACGCAATGGATGACCCGGCAATCGGGCAGCAGAACTTCCGCGAGCCCCAAAAACTGGAAGTTCATCGGCATCTTGTCCGTCACGTACCGCGCGTCCGCATTCAATGAAGCAATCCCGTCCAAATACCCCGCGGCCAATCGGTCGGCGTCCGCCACGGAAATAAAATCCAGGCTCTCCGGATACACGGCCCCTTTTGCACGGTTCATTGCAACGACCGAGCGCACTGCGCGCAGGAGCAGGTCGAGCTCCCCGCCGCCGAAAACGTCGGGGTGGCTGGCGAGAATCTGCTCGACGAGCGACGTGCCCGAACGCGGCATCCCCAGGATGAAAACCGGCCGGCGGCTGCCGTGCGTGGCGCGCGGAAGGGCTTGCAAGTTCTGCTTGGAAAAATACTCGAGCCGGCGGGAGACGATTTCGGAGTGGAACGCCGGATCAAACGGCAGACGGGCCACTTCTTTCGCGACCCTGGCCTGCGCAAACGCCTCATCGTACAGGCCCGCGGCATCAAGCAGCCCGGCGGCAAGATAATGCAGATGCGGCCGCGCGCCCGTCGCCACCGGAGACTCGCGCAGCACGCGTTCGATCAGAGCCGCGGCCTGAAGTTCATGCCCGATCTTCCGGGCAATAGCCGCGTAATTGACGGCCAGCCACATTCCTCCGCGCGCCGACCCCACCAGCGGCTCAAGCAACTCCCAAGCCGCCCGAGCGTCCCCCGCGGCATTCAACACCGAAGCCCGGCTAATAATGAAATACGGATTGTCCGGCGCGAGCCGCAGCGCCGTCTCACTGTACCCCAGCGCGCGTTCGGGTTGCCCATGATTGAGATACCACTGCGCCAGCCAGTCATGCGCCGACGCATGCCCCGGATTGAGTCGAATCGCCTCCAAAAAATGCGGCTCCGCCAGCCGCTGCTCGCCCCCCTTGGCGGCTGCGCACGCCAGCTTGTAATGAAAGAGCGCCTCACCGGGCACTAATCGAACCGCTTCCTGAAACCGCTCGATGGCCGGCTTGAATTCCCCGCGCAAATAGAGCACGTCCCCCCGAGCCGCCTCGTCCCGAGCCCGCGTCACGGCATCCCCGCCGACTGCTTCCCCCGCCCCCCGAGATTGTTCGGGAGACCCGGAGCCTTCGCACCCTTCAGCACTCGCACTGGCCCGCAACGCATTTGTCATAGTGATTGATCCAACCCCGACAAAGCGCAGGTATATCGCCAGCGAAGCATTTTTATTGTACCGCTCGCCTCCGAAATATCGCGATTTGACACTGGAAAACGCCACTGCACCCCACAAAACCCTCGGCCGAGTACCTAAGTGGGATACGTCCAAACCCCGGAAAATCCAGTGGTTCTGCACAAGTACGGCCAAGCGCTGACGGCCGATGCCGCGCTCCAAACGCCTCGGCAATCCACGCCCCTGCGTGAGGGGCGACGCGTGATGGTCCACCTCAACCTTAACGTGCCGATGTTTCAATCCACGCCCCTGGCGGGCGTGACATTTAAGGATGCCCGCGGAAGGCGGCTGGACTATCACGCCTTCAGCCATACCTTCTCAACGAACCTGGACCGTAGCGGCTGTTCGCGTGCAACTAAGAAGAAGCTAATGCGTCACGCGAATGAGGACGTGACGGACGGCTACGGGCACGCGGAGTTGACGGAAATGGTGGCCGCACTGCAACGCCTGGACTCACCGCTGAACGGATGGAACCGCCAGCAGAGGCAGGATGTGATGATCGCCAGTGCGGGGCCGCAATCCCCGCCGGAGCGACCACGGGCGCGACCAAGACGTGTGCTTTCCGCTGCACGTCGCGTCACTTACGGACACAGGGCGGGAGACGCCTTTACGACCGGACTTCGACGGCTTACCCGTTGTCGATCAAGGAATTGACGCTCTGGAGCACGGCTTGGCACACCCTGACTTGATTGGGGCGGGAACTGGCGATAGTGTGCTGAAAACGTGGCCGAGTACCCAAGTGGACTAAGGGGACGGATTGCAAATCCGTTATTCGCCGGTTCGAATCCGGCCTCGGCCTTTCCAAAAAACCCTTAAAATACAGGGCATTTCACACCGAAACCGATGCCGGGGGCGGGCGGCGGGCGGCGGGGGCTCTTACCGAAGTAAACCGCGTTTTCAGGTTCGCAATGGGGGTAGACGTTATGCGCGGGCGTTATGCGCGATTGGGGGTGCCGCGTGAACCAACTCATACTCCCTAATTGCGAATTTCGTTCGGACGCCCGACGTGCGGCACGTCCGGGACAGAAAATGATCGTGGTCGGCTTTGCCGGCGGCGGGGGGACCTGCCGCGGCATCGAAAAGGGATTGGGCCGTGGGCCGGACCTTGCGATCAATCACGATCGCGACGCCATCGAAATGCACCGGATCAATCATCCGGCGTGCCGGCACATCATGAGCGACATCCTGGGGGTCGATCCGGTCAAGGCAACCCGCGGCCGGCCGGTGGGGCTGGCGTGGTTTTCGCCCGACTGCACACACTTCTCCCAAGCCAAGGGCGGAACGCCGGTCAAGAAGGAAATTCGGGATCTGGCGTGGGTCGTGATCCGCTGGGCGAAGGAAGTGAGCCCGGACGTCATCATGCTGGAGAACGTTAGGGAGTTCATGACGTGGGGGCCGCTCATCCAGCAAGTCAAGGGGGGCGTGCCGCAAAGCTATCCGGACGGCAGCCCGAAGATG
>JAQGHH010000075.1 GCA_028288945.1 Phycisphaerales bacterium | reverse complement strand
GCGATGCCGCGGACCAGCGCCGCCGCGATCGCGATGCCCACCGCCGCCGACCAGAAGTTATGGCTGGCGAGGGCGACCATCTGCGAGAAGTACGACATCGTGTTCTCGCCCGAGTAGCTCTGCCAGTTGGTGTTGGTCGTAAAGCTGACGGCGGTGTTGAACGCCAGGTGCGGCGTGAGCGGCGTCTTGTTTGACAGCGCATCGACGTATTGATGCCACGGCAGCCAGCCCTGCAGGCGCAGGATCGCGTAAGTAAACGCCGCGGTGACGGCGCTGAAGATCAGCATGGCCAGCGAATACTGCTTCCAGTTGTGCTCTTTGAGCGGATCGACCCCGAAGAGCCTGTAGAGAAGCCGCTCGACCGGCTTGAGCACGGGGTCGAGGAAAGTTTTGCCGCGGGCGTCGAGCACGCGGACGAGGTACAAGCCCATCGGCTTGGTGATCGCCAGCAACGCGGCGATGTAGAGGACGAGTTGGACCCAGCCTAGTGTGTTCATGATGGTTCTCTTCCAAGTCATTTGGAATGCGGAACATTTATCTGAGCGAGCCTGAAGGTGCGGCCGCTCTTCTTGTGGCATGGGCGCCTCGCCCATGTAAGCCCGCGGCTATAGCCGCAAATCACGGGCGGGGCACCCGTGCCACAAAATTGCGTGCCACAAAGTCTTGTCTTGGCCATTTAGAAATTTTCAGGGCGGATGAGTGCGGCCAGCAGATAAAGCAGCAGGCCGATGGCGACGATTCCGACGAGCATGTTTTCCATGGTTCTCGATCCTTGCGGGTTCACAATTTGGCGCACGCGTAGGTGTACGTGACGCAGAGGGCGAAAAAGCCCAGGGTCAAAGCAACAAATACGGCGTCTGACATAAGCGTTCTCCTGATGCGGTTCGTTCATCGCCGGGCGCCTGATCATGCGACCGGTTGCCCGGTGGGTTCAGGCAGGCGGGCGACCCAAACGTCGTTCATTTCATCGCCGAGCGCGAACGGCTCGTGGCTTTTGCCAAACGTGTAGAGCTCGTAAATCCTGCGGAGGTTTTGCTGGGTCGGCTCGTACCGTTTGTCGGCCACGACGGCGCGCCGATACCAGTAGCGGGCGTCATGCCAGTCGCGGCGTGCTTCGCGGACGACGCCGAGCAGATTCAAGTACGCGGCGCAATGTTCGACCTCGGGCCAGACGGAGACGCCGGCGGCGAGGGCCAGCTCGGCGGTGTCGTAGTCGGCCAGACGGATCGCCCGGCACGCGCGGAGCAACTCTGCCGCACAGGCCAGAGGCATCTGTCTCTCCTCCGAGGCCGAGCGACGCCGCGGGGATGCAAAGCCAAAGAAAAAGCGTCGATCCGATGATGTGCTAGCGCGGACGGCGGGCTCGATAGGCGCGGTGGTTGACCAGCCCGCGCGCCTGGCGACCCACGCGACAACCGCCGACGGGAACCTTCGGAATTTTGAAGGGCACAGGATGGGGTTTAGGGCAACCATTACATTCTCCGGGTCGAAACGTTCCGACCGCCGGCCCGCATACGCGGCTGCGGCTTGATGGAGAATGTTTATCACCCCTCAAATCAAGTTGCTGTCAAAACCGAGGGACGAGAGGTCAAGAAAGGATCAAGGGATGATAACTGCCTTCAAAGGGCGGGTTTCAGCGAGGACTTGGGGCGTGGAAATCGCGGAAAAGAAGTGGCCTGCGCGAAAAATTCGGCGTGTGGTGCAGGCTTTGAGCCCGCGTTGGGGAAGAGGCTGCAAGCGCGCCGGCACCACAACTTCGGAATGCGCCCTGCGAATGTCTCACGCGGCTTGGCGCTGCATCTGCCGTTGCTGTTGCGATGTCATCAGGATCTCCTGAATGCGCCTCTCGACGTCCATGAGGCTTTCAAGGAGATTGTTTCGCAACTCGGCGGAGACCATTCCGGGCTCGAGGTACTCTCGAAGCCGTGCCCGCCGATGATCCAATGTCTCCAGCTCGCCTTGCAGCGGTCTCACGTTCATCCTGCGTCTCCTTCCCCCCATCCGCGCTTGAAATGCCAGCCGCCGTAAGCGGCACTTTACTGGCATCGGCGAACTCGGGCGTCGCCTTAAGTAGCACGCCCAATGGACTTGCAGGAACGCGACGTTACTCCGACTGGAGAGGGGCCAGATGCGCCGTCCTGGGCCGCGCGACGCGGTGCGAATGGCCCTTGCGGACGGGCTTGCCCAGCCCGGGCGAAGAGACGTCCTGCGCCAGATCGATGCGGGCCATGATCGCATAGCGGAGGGCCGAAGGGGCCGCGGCGAGGGTTTTCTTCAGGTTTTCAAGGTCGCTGACTTTGGGGGATGCCGCGGTCGGGGGCGGCGCATCGGCCGCCGGCTTATGTTTGGCGGTGTCTGGAACGGGGGTATTTTCGACTGACGCAATGGACGAGGGTTGCGGGTCGCACTGGAAGTTTGCCCGCGGCCCCGACTCCCGCCGGCCGAGTTTAGCCGGGCGGTCGAGCGCCGACAAAAACGTGGACATGCACGCCTCGGCGTCTTCCGGGCGCCAAAGCACGACTTCTTCATCGTTGCGGGAAATGCCCATCGCCCCGTCGTCGTAACACAATAGCGTGATGCGATTCGGCCCGCTCTGACCGCAGAAAATCGGCCGGCCGGCCGGCGCTTGCAGCGTGCCCATTGGAACCTCCCATGCCCATTCGAAGGCGGATGCGTGATTCTCAGCCCTTACGCCCGGTTGACGATTGTCAATTGTATCCGGACGCAAGCGGCGCCGCGCGGCTATGGCACGGAGTTCCGAAATTCCTGACCTAAACCGGCTATTTCACCTCCGCCTGACTGCGCTGCCAGGCGAGCAAAAGATTCTCAATCACCTCGGCCCGCGGCGGCTCGCAGAAGATCCCCGGCACGTCCGAGCGAATGCCGACCGACTCATATTTCACGAACGGGCTTTCGGGCGTGCGCGTCGGCACGCGGATGTTCGCCGGGCGAAAGCCGTGGGCCATCGATTC
>JAQGHH010000429.1 GCA_028288945.1 Phycisphaerales bacterium | reverse complement strand
CCAGAAACAGCGGCAGCACTTCCGCCGCGTCCACGCTCTTGCCGTATGACTTGGTCAGATCGCTCGGGCCGAAGTAGTTGATCACGCATTGCACCTTGCTGGAGACGCCCGGGTATTCGTCGCCGTCAAAGCGGTGCACGTCGCCCGTCACGCCCAGGTACTGCGCCAGGTGCCCGCCCGCCGACCCGCCCAAAGCGGCGATGCGCTCGGGGTCGACGTGATACTTTTGGGCGTTCGCCCGCATCCACCGCACGGCGGTTTTCACGTCCACCACCGCCGCGGGAAACTGGTACTTAGGCGCGAGCCGGTAAGTAACGGTGACCGCCACATATCCGTGCTCGGCGAGCTTTTTACAAAGTCCGTCGTAGCCATTGCGGTCCCCCGCACGAAACCCGCCCCCATGAATGCAAACCACCGCCGGCCGCAGCCCCGCGTCCTCTTTCGGGCGGGCGATGTCGAGCTTCAAGTGCTGATTGTCGGGGTTGGAATACTCGATCCCCTCCTCAAAAATAATCTCCCCCGCGCGGGCCGAGCGAACATTGACCAGCATCATTACAAGTGAACAGGCGCAAAGGCACGCAAGCGCGAATGGTCGTGGCATGAAATATCTCCTTGTGATTCCAAAGGTATCACGCCGCACCGCGATCACCAATTGTGCCGGATGAAATGGCGAAGAGGATCGAACCACAGAAAGCACAGAGACCACCGAGCAAAGTTTAAACGAATTCTCTGCCTCAGCATTTCTCTGTGCTCTCTGTGGTTCGATCCCCCTACTCCCTTCGCAGCAACGTAGGGTGGGCGTACTCGCCCACCGTTTGATCCCCTGCCCCAATCCCCACGGCAGACGGTGGGCGAGTACACCCACCCTACAGCAAAGAAGTCGTGGGCATTCACCACGTTTCACGTTTCAAAATCATCTGTGTCCATCGGCCCCCATCTGTGGCAATACTCTTCCGCATTTCTTCGCGTCTGTCTTCGCGCCCTTCGCGGCTTCATGGTTTTGCTCTCAGGAGGGCGTTGATCTGGCGGCAACCGCGCTTGCCGGTAAACTCGGGCAAGCTTCAACGGCTCAACGCAAACTTCCGAGGTGCGATCATGCCTGATCTGGAAGACGGCCAATCCGTCGAGATGAAGGGCTCGGGCGCCAAGCCCTACGTCCTCAAAAACACCGGCGGCGTTTATTCCTGCACCTGCCCGGCGTGGCGGAATCAGTCCACCGCCATCGAACGCCGCACCTGCAAGCACCTGCGGAAGCTAAGGGGCGACGCGGCCGAAGAAGCCCGCCTCGGCGGGGCGCTGCCGCAAAAGCCGCTCAAGCAATCCGCCGACGGGGAGGAGGCCGGCGGGCCGCCGCTTTTGCTCGCGGAGAGCTGGGACAATTCCGCCGACCTTTCCGGGTGGTGGATGAGCGAAAAGCTCGACGGCGTCCGCGCCTACTGGGACGGCAAGCAGTTCCTCTCCCGACAGGGCAACTTGTTCCACGCGCCCGACTGGTTCATCGAGGGCCTGCCCGATTCGCCGCTGGATGGGGAACTGTGGATCGACCGCAAAAAATTCCAGCGGACCGTCAGCATCGTGCGGCGACAGGACAAGACGGATCTATGGAACGAAGTCCGCTTCCTCGTCTTCGATGCCCCGTCACAGGCCGGCGGGTTCGAGGAGCGCGTGGGGTTCGTGAAAGACGCGCTCGCAGGGCGCGCACTTAAATTCGCGCGGCCGCACGAACACCAACTGTGCAAAGATGTCGATTGCCTGCGCGCCGAGCTGGCCCGGGTCGAGGCGCTGGGCGGCGAAGGGCTCATGCTCCGCCAGCCGGGCTCCAAATACGAAGCCGGGCGCTCCGCGTCGCTGCTGAAAGTCAAAAGCTTCCGCGACGCCGAGGCGATCGTCATCGGTCACCAACCCGGCGCGGGAAAGCACAAGGGGCGTCTGGGCGCGCTGCTGGTGAAGCTTTCGGACGGTACGGAATTCGCGGTCGGCACGGGGTTCAGCGACAAGGAGCGGTCCGCCCCGCCGGGCGTTGGGACGACGGTGACGTTCCGTTATCAGGAGTTGTCAGAGGGCGGCGTGCCGCGGTTCCCGAGCTATGTGGGGGTGCGGATCGACGCGTCGGCGGCGCAGCCCGATGCGTCCGCGCGATCCACAGCGCCGGAAGCACCGCTGAAGATCGCCGTCACGGCGCCGACGCCGAAGGCCGCGATAACCGACACCCCGCCCGACCCGGCAAAGTCCCGCCGCTTTGAGCTGGTGTCCGGCACGGCAAACAAGTTCTGGGAGATTTCTCAATCCGGCGCAGAGATGACCACCCGCTGGGGCCGCATCGGCTCAGCGGGGCAGAGCAAGACAAAAGATTTCGCGGATGCCCAATCCGCGGGCAGGCAGGTCGCAAAACTGATCGAAGAAAAAACGGGTGAGGGGTACGTGGAAAAATAGGAATCGTCGTACGGCCATCACGCCCGTTCCATCGCGATCAACATGTACTTCTTCCCCGCGGCGAACTGCGCCGGGTCGATCACGTCGATGTTCTTTTGCGCCAGGTCGGTCAGTTGCTCCAGCGCCCCGGCCAGCAGGTGGTGCAGTGCCGGTTGTTTTCGGCGCAGGCGCAGGAAGGAGAACTCCATCAGCGGAATGCCGAACCGCGTGGCCCACATGTGGATGTACGCGAGCGTCGGAAGGACGTGGGCGGTGATGTCGCGCTGGTAGGCCAGCTTCCAGCCGGAC
>JAQGHH010000419.1 GCA_028288945.1 Phycisphaerales bacterium | reverse complement strand
GGGCTGAAAATGAGGGTGTGGTCGTGCGGGCTGGGAAACGGCGAATGGCCGCGTCATTTGGTTAGTGCGGAAGCAGCAAGACGTGACTTTGCGGTCGCACCTGTGCGTTTGCAGCCCCGCCCCCATGCCTCTATAAACTCCCGCCTATGGCGCAGCAGGGAATTCGTGTCGGGATCATCGGAGCGGGTTGGCCGGGGGGAAAGCATGCGGAGGGTTATAAGGCGTCCGGCGGGTTTCAGATCGTCGCGGTGTCGGACCTCATCCCCGCCCGGCGGCGCAAGCTGATGACCGACTTCGGCATCGGCCGCGAATACGCGGACGCGCAGGCGATGCTCACGGACGTGCAAGTGGATGCGGTCAGCGTTTGCCTGCCCAATGCGATGCATCTGCCGGTGGTCCTGGCGGCGCTCAAGGCGGGGAAGCATGTCATCTGCGAGACGCCGCCGGTGCTGAACGCGGGCGAGGCGAAGAAGCTTGCCGCGGCTGCGGCCAAGGCGGGGAAGGTGCTGCTCTACGCCTGCCAGCGCCGCTTCGGCGGGGCCGAGCAAGCGGCCCGGCTCACCATCGACAAGGGGTACGTGGGCGAAGCCTATCACGCCCGCGCGTCATGGATGCGCACCCGCGGCATCCCCGCCGGGACGGGGTGGTACACCGACAAATCCAAGGCGGGCGGCGGCGCGATGATGGACCTGGGCGCGCAGATGCTCGATCTCGCGTGGCACCTGCTCGGTCAGCCGCGGCCGATCAGCGCGTATGCCATTTTCAACCAGCGTTACCGCGGCGCGCTGCCGCCCGAGGTTGCGTATGACGTGGAGGACGCGGGGTTCGCGCTGTTGAAGTTCGAGGGAGGAAAATCGCTGGAGCTTTCGGCGAGCTGGGCGATCAACCAGCCGCCGCGGGAGCACGGGACCAAGTGCCAGATCTACGCGGACAAAGGGGCGCTCGTCGTCTATTCCCCGCAAGGCCCCCTGCTCTACCGGGGCTTCACCCCCGGCGGAGAAGCCAAGGAAACGCCGCTGAAAACGCCGAAGATCGTGCACTACCACGCGATGATGCGGCACTTCAAGGAGTGTATCGCCGGGACCGCCACGCCGGTGGTCGGCGCGGCCGAAGGGCTGGCGCTCATGCAGATGCTTGATGCGATTTACAAGAGTGCCGGAAGCGGGAAGAGCGTGGAGATTCGCGCTTCGGATGTGGGTGGGGAGAAGACGGGCGAAGTAGTGGCGGATGTCGGCGCGTGAGGGGCGCCGCGTTGGGATGAATGCAAAGTGCAAAATGCAAAATGAGGAGCGGCCGAAACTCCAATGCGCGGATAGGACAGGCACGTGCCGTGGGCCGGCGGTAAGATGTATCATGGCGTGATGCTCCGCAATCTCCTCAAGTTCGTGGCAGCGCTGTCGGTGGTGCTGTGTGTGGAGACGTGCGTGGTATGGGTGAGGAGCTACCGCACATGGGATTCGCTTCTGTTCGTGGCTCCGCGCTGGCACATCTCGGCAACCACCCTCAACGGGCGCGTGGTACTTCAGAGGGGTGAGGGGTTCGATCTCGATTATTGCGGCATCCACTCGGGTTATCGTTCCGGCCGCATGTCGCGGGCCGTGGGCGGGGATGAGAGTGATTTCACTGAGTTGCCGTCGTGGTTGCTTTACCCGATTAACAAGCGCGTCCCGAGCTCATTGAAATGGACCGGCATTTCATTCGGAGATGGTCCGCACGACCCGAGTTACCCGCCGGGTCTTGGCCATACGGTGCTGATCGTCCCATTTGCCTATTGGATTGGCTGCTTCGCCATGCTACCTACCATGGCGACCCTTCCGGGCTTGCACAAAATATTGCGACGACGGCGCGGCGCTTGCCCCGCCTGCGGCTACGACCTGCGCGCCACGCCCGAGCGATGCCCGGAGTGCGGCGCGCAAACGAAAAACCCCGCCAGGGCTGGCGGGGATTGGTGCGAGGGGGTTTAGCTTTGCATCATTTTGACTTTTGCATTTTGCACTTTGCATTGCGTTTCCCCACTACCCTTCGTTCCCGCCGAGCTCTCTAGTCTGGAAAAGCCACATCCCGGCGCTCAGCGCGAACGTCGCATACGCGACGCAATAGCCCGTTGCGACGACGATGTACGTCCAAATCGTTCCCAGTGTGACGGGGTTGTCCGACGCGGAGACCTTCGACCCGCCCATTGCGATGTCGCGGTAGATGGTCAGGTGGCGCATGTCGAACACTTCGAGGTACGGTATAAGCAAACTTGCCGTGTGGGCGAAAGCGCGGTGGAGGGCGGAAGCGTCAGCCGCGATGGGAAAGAGGAAGCGCGTGAGGTTGCCCGCGACGTAGAGCAGGATCACCGTCGGCAGATTCACCACCAGCGAGAAGCGGGTGGAGAGCGCGACGCCGATCGCGGCAAGCACGCTCACCTGAAGCCAGACGAGCACCAGGCTCGGCACCAGGCCGGCCAGGTGCATCACGCGAAGCTCGTGAATGTGCTTGAGCTCGCGGTCGTCGAGAGTCCAAGCGCGGAGCTGGTAGTCGCCGGGGATGCGCGACCAGGTGCAGATGAGGATGAGACCGCCGAGCACGGCGATGGCGAGCAACGCCGCCAGAACGATCCCCAGGTATTTGCCGACCAGCACTTCCCATCGGCGGACGGGCTTGCTCATCAGCGTGAGCATCGTGCGGTCCTCGATCTCGTCGAAGATCGATTTGCTGGTGGCGAAGAGCGTGATGACGAGGACGAGCAGCAGCACGACGTCGAGGGTCACGGATTTGTACATGACCGTGTCTTCGCCGAGGGTGAAGAACGGCAGCATCCCGAAGATGACCAGCACCGCCGCCCCCAG
>JAQGHH010000417.1 GCA_028288945.1 Phycisphaerales bacterium | reverse complement strand
CGCCAAACCCATCCGTCCAACAGTCGCCGACGGGAGCACCCTCGCGTGAGGCCGGATCGATTCGGCCCAGATGGGCCACCGCATCGTCGCAAGCAACCGTCGAGCCGAACGGGATTGGGACGGGTCCAATTTCCGCGGCAAACGCCGCGGTTAATTGGACCCGTCCCGGTTTCGTATTTTCGGCCCGGCGTTTCCGTGTTAGATGCCGACGACCGACAGCTCGTTGATCTGATAGAGGCTGGAGGGGCCGCTGTCGAGCCAGACCATGAGGTAGCGGCCGGTTCCGTTGAGGCCGGCGAACATGTTTTGGCCGGCATGGGCGTAGTTGATGGTCGCGATGGCCGGCGACCAGTTTGCGCCGTCGTTGGAGACGGCGATCCTGAGGTTCGAGGCGTATGCGGCCCCGAAATTGATGGTGACGTTGGTGACGGTGAAGATGGCGCCCAGGTCCACGAAGAACCACTGGGCTCCGCCCGCAGCGGAATTCCAGCTCGTCAGGGCATTGCTGTCAACTGCATAGGGCCCTTCGTGGCCACTGACGTACGACGACGAGTAGGTGGTGTGGTTGAGGGCGAGGTTGGCGGTGCCGTAGGCCTCGAATTCCTTGAGGGAATAGTTGCTGCCATTGCCGGCACTGGCAAGCACGCGGACGTAGCGGCCGTTCCCGGACACGCGGATGTCGTTGACGCCGCCCGTCAGGCCGCCGGCTGGCGTCGTGTATATCGTGCGCCAGCTCGCCTCCACCGTCGGCGTGTTGGAGACCTGAAGCTGGTACTGCGACGCGTAATTGCTTCCCCAGGTCAGCTTGATTCGCGTGACATCGTACGTCGCGCCCAGGTCCGTGTAGATGGATTGCGAGCCGTTGGAACCGCTGGTCCAGGCGGTGCTCAGGCTTCCGTCGACGGCCCCGGCGCCGGCGCTGCTGGTCGGGGTCGGGGAAGTAACGACGGTCGGCAGGCGGTAGGCGAGATTCACGCCGCCGTTGACTTCAAAGTCGCTGACCTTGAAGTTGGTTCCGTTGGCGGCGGTGGTCAGGTTCACCAGCACGTAGCGCCCGTTGCCGTTGAAGTTGCTGGCGATGTTCGTCCCGTTCGTGCCCGTTTCGACGGGGCTGATCGTGGACCAGTTCGTAGTATCAGAAGACGTCCTGATGTAATAGGAGGACGCATAGGCGCCGTCGAAGGTGATCTTGACCTGGCTGATGTTGTAGACCTCGCCCAAATCGACGAAGAGGAATGCGTTGCTGGCGGAATTGCTGACCCATTCGGTGCTGGTGGTGGCGTCGAAGGCTTTGGGGGCGTTGGTGTCGGGGCTGACGTTGGAGCTCCAGGCTTGCTGGTTGAGGGCCAGGTCGTCGGAGCCGTACACCTCGAAATCTTTCACGGCGTAATAGGTGCCGCCGGTCTTGGGGGTGAGCATGTCGACCATAACGTAGTGGGCGTTGGCAATGAGGCCGGTGGTGTCATTGACCCCCGCCGACCCGGTGAGCGTCGAGGTCACGTCGGTCCACGTCACGGTGTCCTGCGAAACGCGGATCTTGTAGGTGCCCGCGTACGCTACGGAGTCGAAATTCACCTTCACCTCGCGCACGTTATACGCGCCGCCCAAGTCGGCGAAGAGAAACTGTTCGGTGGTCTGGACGTGCTGGTCGTTGGTGTAGGGGACGGTGGTGCCGGTCCATTCTGTGGACGAATTGGCGTCCACGGCATTGGCGGGGGACGATCCTGAGGCGGTGTACGACGAGTAGCCCGTGTTATACGCCGCGGCGAGGTCGTAGTAGATGCCGGTTGAAACGGTCACGGGAAGGGCCGCCGCGGCATAGGATCCGTCCTCATCCGTTGCGGTCGCGCTGATCGATACCGCGCCTGCGCTGTAATAAGCGTGCGTAACCGAGGACGGGCTGCCGGTGACGGTCTGCGTGCTGCCGTCGCCCCAGTTAATGCTCCACGAAGTTACCGTGTCGATGCCGAACTCGGGGCAGGAAAGATTGAGTGTATAGGTGCCCGCGCGATTGGCGTCGGCCAGGCCGCTGATCACGGGTGTTGGGGCGACGTGATTGGACGTGATAATCGTCGTCGCGCTGGTGGCCGCCCCGGCGTGGTCGGTGACGGTGAAGGTGGCCGTGTATTGCCCGTCATCCAGAGCCGGGAAGCTGATACTGGCGGCATTGCCGTCGGCGATCGTCTGGCCATTGTTGGCAGTGACGTGCCAGTTGAAAGTGAACGTGTCGTTCGGGTCCGGGTCGCTGTAGGCGCCTTGCAGCAGGACCGTCGATCCTTCGTTGACGGTCTGATTCGCGCCCGCGCTAACAGTGGGTGCGACGTTGAGGATCGTGAGGGCCGCGGTCGAAAGAGTGCTGGAAGCGCCCAGTAGATCGGTGACGCGCAGGGCGAGGGTCCGCGACGCGGGGCCCTGCAGCCCGGCGGCGGAGAACGTGGGAGAAACACCGGTGACGGTCGGGTTAAAGGTGACGCCGTTGTAGTTCAGGTCCCATTGATAGGTGAGGGCCTCGTTATCCGGATCGGTGGAGGCCGCGCCCGAAAGGGAGATGGCGGAACCTTCGTTGACCGTGTAGGTGCCGCCGGCATTGGCGGTGGGCGGGGCGGTAAGGGTGAATCGGCCGAGGAGGAAGTTTCCGCTGCCGCCGGTGCCGCCGACGACAACCTTCCCATCCGACTCGATGGCCATGGCGGTTTCCGAAGCCTGTCCCGAAGCGCCGGTGACCTGCGATTGAACGATGCCCGAAGAGCCGAAGCCCGTGTCTGCCGAGCCGTCGGTGTTATACCGGGCGAGGGTGTAGTAGTTGTTCGTCCCGTCCCACGTCCCGCCCCCGGACACCAGCACTTTCGCATCCGCTTGCACCGCGACCCCGCTGGCGCCGGCGTAAAGCGAGGCATTGAAGATTTTGCCGGTGCTGTTGAAGGTGGTATCGAGCGCTCCCGCGGCGGTGTAACGGAGTATGGCGGCGGAATTGTTGTCTAGCTTGCCCGCCGCGATGATTTTGCCGTCGGATTGCACCGCGAGGCCGCTGATCGAGCTTTGGCCTGAAGGATTGGGCGTGGTCACGACTGTTCCGCCGCCGTTAAATGACGTATCGAGCGAGCCGGTTGAGGTGTAGCGGGCGAGGGCAAATTGCTTGTACGGCGACGACCCGCTGGATCCGCCGACGATGGTCTTCCCGTCCGACTGGATCGCGACGGCGCTGCCGGTCTCGTAGCTGCCGACATCGGTGACGACTTTTCCACCCGAGCCGAAGCTCGAGTCGAGGCTGCCGTCGGAGTTCAGGCGGGCGACCGCGAAGTCGTTGGAAGCGAATGACGACGTGTATGTGGTGCCGACAACGACGATCTTGCCGTCGGACTGGACCGCAACGGCCGAGGCGGAAGACTGATTAGTGCCGAAGTCGGTGACCACTTTGCCGCCCGAGCCGAACGTGGTATCAAGCGTGCCGTTGGTGTTGTATCGGGCGACGGCAAAGTTGGTGTACCCGATGCCAAGCAGGTTCCAGTTCGTAGTCCCCGCGACCACGATCTTGCCGTCGGATTGGACGGCGATCGCGTTGATGTTGTCGTAATTGAAATTGAAATCGGTGATGACCCTCCCGCCCGTGCCGAAGGTGGAATCGAGCGAGCCGTTGG
>JAQGHH010000400.1 GCA_028288945.1 Phycisphaerales bacterium | reverse complement strand
CGGAGGATTTCGCTGAGGGCGAATTCGCCCATGGCGTCGGCCTGGCGGATGCGGGTGCGGTAGTGGGCTACCGTGTTGCGCTCATTTTCGAGGTCGAAGCGGAGCATCTCCTCGGCTTTGTCGGAGGTCTTGACGGGCTTGGGGGTGACGGTGGGGCTGCCGCCGAGGTAGTCGATTTGTTTGCAGACTTTGAGCGCGTGGGAGAGTTCCTCGCTCGCGTGCTTTTCGAGCTCGCCGGCGATGTTCATGTACTGTGCGCCTTTGAGCACCTGACTGTAGTTGACGTAGGCGATGACCGCCTGGAACTCGCGGGCGAGGTCTTCGTTCAGCAGCTCGATCATGCGCTGACGGTCGATGGGGGTGGAAGCGGCCATGGTTATATCTCCTTTTTGTTATGCACGGCGATGCCATGCACGGCGGAGCATACGCGCGGATATTTTTTTGCAGAACGGGCAAAGTGGCAACGGCGGCGGCGAGTTGGGCCGTCCTACACGTCGAGCGTGCGGAACGTTTTCCAGCGGTAGCCGCTGCCGATGTTGATGGCGTGGACGTGGCCGATTTTGGCTTCGACGGCGAGGTGGCTGTGGCCGCAGTAGACGTGGCGGACGTTGGGGTAACGGCAAAGCAGCTGGCCGATGCGGGGGCTGCCGAGGTAGGCCTTTGCGAAATCCCATTGAGCGCTGTGCGGCGCGGGCAGCAGCTCGCGGAAGGGGAGGTGATGGATCGCGGCGACGACGTGCGCGCAACTCGCGACCCCGGCGAGCTGCCGCTCCAGGCGCGACAGCGTCTGGTCGAGGAAACGCTCATCGGACATGCCGAGCTTCACGAATTTGCCGTCGTTCCAGCGGGCGATGACCTCGCGCGCGTGCGGCGGAACGTCGTCCGTCCGTGCGAACAGCGGCGCGAACTCCGTGTACCGCTCGGCTGCGCCGGGGGAAATCTTTCGCTCATAGAAGCGGCGCGGGATTCCGAGGCTCGGCTGCGCGAAGGCGTAGTCGTACCACCCGAGGCTTCCGACGATCGCAATGTCGCCTAGGGCGAAAGGATCGGCCTCCAGCCATTGCCAGCCCAATTCGCGCACGCGACGCGGAAGAATCTCGGTATGCAGGGCGTGGCTGTCCGGGCCCGCGGTCCAAAGCTCGTGATTGCCGGGGACGAAGAGCTTGGGTCCTGAAAAACGGAAGCGCGAAAGGCACCGCTCAAGGGCGTCGCCGTCAGCGGCGGCGGTGTCGCCGACGAGGAGCAGGACGTCGCCTCCCGCGGCGTTCATCGTGTCGATCAGGTCATCGGCCAGGGCCTTCGATTTGGAGTGGTTGTAATGGAGGTCGGCGGTAACGAGCAGGCGCATGGGCAATTGTAGTATTGTAATGGCGGCGGGGGCGGGGCGAAGGCATACTGTTCGGCAGTGGAACCTATACAGCCCGGCGGCGTCGATGGGTTGGGTCGGCCGCGGGTGAGGCCAACGCTATGCGACATCGTTCCCTCGTGTTCGCGGTGTGCGTGATCGTCGGCGTTACATCCTGCAAGCGCAGCCAATCGCCGCGGAAAGCGCCCGATGAGCATGCCGACCAGGCCGCGGCCGTGCAGCCGGCCGTGGCTCAGGCGCCTCTCGCAACCCGGCCGGGGGCCGGGTCGTTTAGCCATCTGCAACTATTGCGATTCATCCGGGCGTCGCGCCAGGTCGTGGCGACGGCAGAGGCTTCGGGGCGGACCATCGAACCGCTGCCCGAAGGATTCACCGCGCTCGCGCAGGCGGCGCGGATTGACCCGGCAATAAAGGCGGCGCTCGCCGGGGCGCACATGTCGGCCGACGAATGGGCCGACGTGGGGGAGAAGGCATGGCGGGCGTGGGGCGTGGCGCAGGTGGATTACAACGCCGAAGCGCCGTTGCGGCAGAACGCGGCGGATCTGGCCGCGGCCCGGCACCGCCTGGCTTCCGCCGAGGCGGCGGTGAAATCGGGCTTCCCCATCCTTTCCGAAGAAGAGCGGACCCAGCGCATCACCAAGGCCCAGGACGAAGCGACGACCGCCATGGACCGTGCGACCACGTGGTCGGAAAGCGCCCAGCGGCTTCGCACGCAAATCGCCGAGGCCGAGGCGAGCGCGGCGGAGGCGGAGGGCGGAACTGCGACGGGCGGAACGGCAACGGGCAGGGCCGCGCAGCAGGGGCAGGACGATGCGCAGGGGGCAGCGCCTGCAGCCGGTCTGCCGGCAGACGGGGCAAGCGGAAGTGGCTCAACGCCGCAGGCCGATCCTGCCGTGACGACGGCCGCGCAGGAGCAGACGGCCCAGGCGGCGCGCGTGGCCATCGCCTCATGGTCGCAGGAACTGACCGTGGCTGAGCGGAACCAGCAGGACGAGCAGGAACACGCCCAGCGCGCGTCGCTGGCGGCGGAGCATCCTGATCTGCCGCGTGACGACGTGGAGAGGACGGACATGATGCGTCAGGCCACCCTTGCCATCGAGCAGAGCAAGGCCGACATCCAGAAACGCGAAGAAGAGTCCAAGCTCCTGTCAGCCTGGCTCCAGGAAGAACGTCGAGTAAGCGCCGCGGAGCGGCAAAAGGCCGCGCCCCCGGCCGACGTCAATCTGCTCCGCCGACACCTCGCGGAGTTCAACGACGCGTGGGGGATGACCGTCGAAGGCCGGCCCAAAC
>JAQGHH010000393.1 GCA_028288945.1 Phycisphaerales bacterium | reverse complement strand
TGCCTGAGCTGTTTCATGCAGCCGCTGCCGCTCAATGAGGTGAGCTCGATTTTTCTGAGCCTGGACGGGGCGGCGGATGAATATGTTTCGCTGATGGGGTTCTGGCGGGCGATGGCGCCGCGGCTGCCGAACCCCCGTCTTGAGGTGCGCTACGAAGACCTGGTGAACGACTTGGGGTCCATTGCGAGAACGGTGCTGGATTTTCTTGGTCTTTCGTGGGACGAGCGCGTGCTGAAATTCGACGAGCACGCCCGGCGGAAGCTGGTAAGGTCTCCCACGTATGCGGAAGTGGCGCGGCCGATTTCCAAGGGGGCCGTGGGGCGGTGGAGGAATTACCAGAAATACCTGGAGCCTTTGCTGGAGAAGCTTGAGCCGTTTGTGAAGGCGTTCGATTACGAACAATAAGACGCTTATGAACAGAAGGACGCCGCGGCTTTGTGGGCCGCGGCGTCCTCTGATTGTGGCCGAAGGTTTATTGCGTCAGATGACGATCAGGCTCTGCGACGACGGCGGCTGAGCAATCCCAAACCAGCCAGAGTGGCCAACGCGAGCGAACCCGGTTCCGGGGCGGTGCTCACGAGTTGGATGCCGTTGACGTCAACTTCGCCAATCAGGTTGCTGTTCCCCACGCCGTCCTGGGGATTGGGCGTGGCGGTGATGGTGATATCGCCGGCGGCATTGGGCGTGACGTCGTTGAATATCACGTAGTTGGCGCCTTCGACGAAGGTGTTGGCGGGCGAAGCGCTTTGGTCGTTGAGCGTTGCGCTTATCCCGTTGTTCGCGGTCCCACTGTCCACGGCGAAGGCCGTGCCGCGGTTATTGTCGAAATTCGCACCGTAGAGGTAGAGCGAATAGGTGCCCGCGGGGACATTGTGGAGCACGAAGGTTTCGAGGGCATTGGGGCCGTTGGAAACAGCGGCATGGTTAAGGATCCACGCCGGTGAGCCTTGTACGGCAGTGCCGTTGGCGCCGTTGTCGAATCCGTAGGTGGCACTGAGCGTGACGGAGCTGATCGTGCCTGCGGAGGTGGCGTTACCGGTGTCCGGTGCGCCGGAAATGGTGGGATTGAACAAAGTGGTGCCGCTGGCGGAGGTTCCGTTGTGCCAGGCGTACGGTTGCCCTGGGTTGCCGTTGGGAACCGATCCGTGACCGGAGTCCGGATTGCCGGCGCCATAGAAAGCTGTGCTGCCCGGCCCGGCGTATTTGCCGAATCCGTTCCAGACGTTGTTGCCGGGGTCGGAAACCGCGCCCTGGCCATACATCAGCACGTTGTAAGCGAAACCGCCGTAAGCGTGCGAGTATCCTTGGCCTGCATCATGGAAACTGACCACCGTTGCCGCGCGAGCGGCAATCGGCATAGCCAAACCGATACCTAATATCCGAAGCGAAGTACGAAGCCGCATTTTACAACTGCCTACTCTTTCCACTCTATAATCGCGCGGCTTTTGTTGCACCCGGAGTTAAAAAAGCGGGTGCGTGTGTGTGGTTCCCTACAGTTCCTTTCCATTGAATAGCGGCCCCGATTGGTTCCCGCAAGCATATTCCGATTTTCACCAAGCTATTGACAAGGATATGAGAAATTCGGTGCCTTACCAGTTTGCCACTCTCTGTAGGTTACCTAAATTCACTTTTTCGGTAAGGCCGATGTGGGTTGGGGCGCACGTCCCTGGAACGGAAGTTTATGTCGGCCGGTAAATCAAGCGAAGGGAGGGCGTCGGAGGTGCCTCACATTGCCGTGTGCCGCCCCCCCAGCCTGAAAGAATGGGCCAGCGATCGTTGAACGCCAGCCGGGCGGTCGTGCGGTCCAGGCGCGAAAAGACAAAACCGGGACAGGTCCAATTAACGCCGACGCGTTAATCGGACCCGTCCCGGTTTTCATTCCCTGTCCCGGTTTTCATTGGGCCTTGTAGTTGGTCTTCATCAAGGAAGGCGTGTCGGCGGGGAAGGGGAGGCGCTTTTCCGGGGGCGTGTGGTCCACGTAGGCGAGGAGCGTGCGGGTGAAGGGCTCCATCCTGGCGCGGTACTTGGGGCTCACGGCGTCCTGGAGGACGTGCAGCAGGACGTGCGTGCCGGCGCGGTCGCCGACGGGGGGCGGGGCGATCAGCAACTGGCATTCGGGCCGCGCGATCGTCGGGATCGGACTGGGCTTACCGCTGAGGCCAAGGTACTTGTTGGGAGAGAGGAGCGGGAAGTTCACGTCCAGTGACGAGCCGCCCCCGGCCTTCGCGATCTGATCGAACGTCGCGAGGTCGTTGTGGTCGCCCGTCGTGCATTTGATGGCGTGGATCGTGATCCCCGCCTCGGCGCATTTCTTGGCCAGGGCGTAGCAGTCGCTGACGGTGTTTTCGTGCGGGGGGGCGTCGCCGACGAGGATGATCGTCTTGGCCTTCCCGCTGCTCTTGGTCCAGGGGTTGTTCTTGAAAGCGTCGGCGAGGCCTTCGCGCACGGCCTCGGGGATGTCGCCTCCTCCGTCCGCCGTCATCCGTTCCAACTCGGGCGTCAGGGTGGCCATCTTCTGGCTCATGGCCACATGCCGGACGACGAACGTGCAGTCGAAATCGCGGTAAAACGTGACGCCGATCTTGGGCGGCTCCTTGCAGACCACCGTCAGCGCCGCCATCATTCGCGCCACGTCGCGGTTGAGCCACACGAGCACGTCCCCCATCGACCCGGTGGCGTCCACCACGAACACGGCCTCGAAGTCCTTCAAGTCCGGCTTGCCCAGCTCCATGTCGTTGCGCCAATC
>JAQGHH010000379.1 GCA_028288945.1 Phycisphaerales bacterium | reverse complement strand
ACCCGCCGCCCGAGTGGCCTGGCGATGGCGTTCGCGATGGTGTTCGGCATCACCATCATCGACGCGCTCGTCGCCAGAAGGCTGTCGAAGCAGAAGGAGAGCGCGTTCGAATCAGCACGCGGATCCTACCGTCGAAGAAGGTGAGGTTGCGCTCCGGTTTCCCTCTCCTCCCTTATTCCGGGATGGCGGCAGATCTAATCGCCGGCGCTCGCGAGATTCCCGGCCCGATCGTACACTTGCGGTCGGTTCCTACGGGAGGTCGCGATCGCGATGAATCTGCACGTCCTTTCCCGCCGCTTAACTGGATTCTGTGCATTCGCCATTTTGTGCGGTGGCATGCCGGGCGCTGTGGCGAATGTCGGCCGCAGCGCATGCCCACCGACGGACGTTGCCGCGCGGCCCGCGCCTCAAAGGGCGGCAACAGCGCCGGACCATGCCGTGTCGTTTTCATTGCGCGAGGGGGATGTCGTCGCGTTTATTGGCGGCGAATGGGTCGTGCAGGAGCTCGAGACCGGCCATCTCGAATCGCTTCTCGCGGCGTCGTTCCCCGCGCACGGCGTGCGGTTTTGTAATCTCGGCTGGGAGGGGGATACCGTCTTCGAGCAGCCGAGGGACGTGAATTTTCCCGGCATTCTCGAAGAACTCCGTCGCACCAAGGCGACGGTCGCGTTCCTGCAGTTCGGCGGGCAGGAATCGCGGGCGGGCAGGGAGGGCGTGCCGGGGTTTGTGGCCGCGTATGAACGATTGTGCGACGAGTTGATAAAGCAGACGCCCCGGCTCGTGCTCGTCACGCCGCCGCCGGTCGATAAGAGTTCCGACCCACCTTCCGGGCGGGACGCACGCTCGCGTAACGCGGACATGGCGCTATACGCGGCTGCAGTTCGTGATCTCGCCAAGCGGCGCGGGTATCCGTGCGTCGATCTCTTTTCGGAACTAGGGAGCATCGAAGGCCCGGCCGATCTGCTAACCGATCACGGCATCCCCACGCCCCGCGGCCAGGCGCGCGTCGCACTTGCCGCCGCACATCAACTCGGTTTGGCGCAGGCCGCTCACGGCGGCGCGCCCGCCGGCCCGGACGCCCACTGGGCTTCGCCCGAAATGGAATCGCTCCGCCAGGCGGTCGTCGCCAAGAACCGCCTGTGGTTCCGTTACCACCGGCCGACCAATTGGGCTTTCCTGGGCGGCGACCGCACCAGCGTCCCAAGCAGCCACGACCACCGCGACCCCGCCGTCCGGTGGTTCCCCGCCGAGATGGAGCAATACCTTCTGCTGATCGACCAGGCCCAGGCCCGCGCTGATGAACTCGCGCGCGGCGCGACGGGAGCGAAATGAACAACCGCAACCTTCTCGCATATCTCCTGGCGATCGCCTGCGCAAACGCCTTTGTACGACCCTCGGCAGCGGCTGAGGATCCCGACGACCCCGCCACCGAGCGTGCGACATTCACGGTCGCGCCCGGCTTTGACGTCGCGCTTTTCGCTTCAGAGAAAGATGGCGTCGTCAAGCCGATCCAGATCCGATTCGACCCGCGCGGCCGGCTATGGCTCGTCCAAAGCAGCGCCTACCCTCAGCCCAAGCCGGGTGAGGTGCCCGATGACAAGGTGCTGATTCTTGAAGACACCACCGGTAGCGGGCGGTGCGACAAGGTCACCGTCTTCGCCGGCGGCTTAACGATCCCGACTGGCATCGAACTGGGCGACGGCGGGGCGTACGTCGGCGCGGGAAATCAACTGCTCTTTCTTAAGGACACGGACGGAGACGGCAAGGCCGATGAACGCCGGGTCGTGCTGCGCGGGTTCGGGACGGGCGACACGCACCAGACCATTAACTCATTTTCCTGGGGCCCCGGCGGTGAGTTATGGATGTGCCAGGGCCTGAGCGTCCGCTCGCGCGTCGAAACCCCAGAGGGCATCCGGTCGCTCAGCGGCGCCGGCCTGTGGCGCTTCGACCCGCATCGCATGCGCCTCGAATGCTTTTACGGCGGCGCCGCCGAGCCGCAGAATCCGTGGGGATTCGTCTTCACCGATTTCGGCGAGCCGATCGTGATTGCGGGCAACAACAGCTCGCCAATCTACCCCGTCCCCGGACTCACTTCAGCCCATCGCGAAGCCGGGCCCAGGCTTATCTGGCCACAAGGGGCCGGCCGTAAAGTAAGCGGCGGTGATATCGTTGGCACCGAGCATTGGCCCGCGAAATGGCAGGGCGCGCTGCTCGTCGGCGGGTACATTAACAACGCAGTGTGGGTGCTGGACGTGCGCGACGACGGCGCGGGGTTTCGTCTGGAGGACCGTCCGCCGCTGATTACTTCCACGAGCCCGAATTTTCGGCCGGTGGACGTGAAGTTCGGCCCGGACGGCGCGCTGTACGTGTGCGACTGGTGCAACCCGATCATCGGCCACTATCAGGCCAGCTTCCGCGACCCCCGGCGCGACAAATCGCACGGCCGCATCTGGCGGGTCACGGCCAACGGTCGCTCGCTCACCAAGCCGCCGCGGCTGGCGGACGCGCCGGTGTCGCAGCTTCTGGATGATCTGGAATCCCACGACCGTTGGACGCGGCACTTCGCCAAGCGCGTGCTCGCCGACCGCCCGACGGATCAAGTCGTCCCGGCGGCGCGGGCGTGGGCGCGGGAGCCGGGCCGATCGGACCTTGGATTGACTGAGGCCTTGGGCGTCGTCCAGAGCCACGGCGCAGTCGAGCCCGAGATGCTGGCGCGACTGTGCCGGGCACGAACGCCTGGAGCGCGGGCTTATGCCGCGGGAGTCGTCGGCGCGTGGGCCGACCGGCTTGACGATCCCCTGTCGCTGCTCCGCGCGATGTCGGCGGATGAAGACCCGCGCGTCCGCCTTCGCGCGGTCGTGGCCTGCTCGTATGTCCCCCGGCCGGAGGCTGTTGCCGTCGCGCTGA
>JAQGHH010000366.1 GCA_028288945.1 Phycisphaerales bacterium | reverse complement strand
GCCGCGTCGCACGGCCGCATCAATCTGCTCACCCATTGCAATGCGGGAGGTCTGGCGACCGTCCGATTCGGGACCGCACTCGCCCCCATCTATGTCGGCGCCGAACGTGGCTTGAAGTTCCACGTCTTCGCCGACGAAACACGGCCGCTGCTCCAGGGCAGCCGAATCACCGCCTTCGAGCTTCAGCAGAACGGCATCCCCGTCACCGTCATTTGCGACAACATGGCCGCGAGCGTGATGGCCGAGGGGAAGGTGTCGGCGGTGATCGTCGGCACCGACCGCGTCGCCGCCAACGGCGATGTCGCCAACAAAATCGGCACCCTCGCCGTCGCCATCCTCGCCCGCCACTACAACATCCCTTTCTACGTCGCCGCCCCCACGAGCAGCATCGACCTGTCACTTGCCACCGGAAAGCAAATCCCCATCGAGCAGCGCGACCCGGCCGAAATCACGCAAGGCCTGGGCAAAATTACAGCGCCGGCCGGCGTTGACGTCTTCAACCCCGCCTTCGACGTTACCCCTGCGGAACTGGTGACTGCGATCATCACAGAAAATGGCGTCGCGCACGGTCCCTACGAATCCGCGCTGGCAAAGCTCGTACAGCCTGCGACGGTCTCCTAGATAAATGCGCAGTGCAGATTCCGCGGCCGCAAGGTGATCCCAACCACATCAGAACCTTCCGCATCCACGTTCCCCGTTGACGCTTACCGGCGGCGCGCATACCCTTGCCCAACTGGCATTACCGCAACGAAATACATTTACGGAAGGAGCATCCCGTGCCCGTTCAACTACCCCCGCTGCCGTACCCGTCTGACGCCCTGGAGCCTTACATCGACAAGCAGACGATGGAGATCCATCACGGCAAACATCACGCCGCCTATGTGATGAATCTCAACAAGGCCCTCGAGCAGGCCCCCGATTTGCAGAACCGGCCCGTGCACGAGTTGCTGAAGGACAACCTCAAGATCGTCCCGGACGCGATCAAGACCGCCGTCCGGAACAACGGGGGCGGGCACCATAACCACTCGTTGTTCTGGCAGATCATGGGCCCAAAGGCCGGCGGGACTCCCGTCGGGAACCTTGCCGCGGCGATCACCTCGACGTTCGGCTCGTTCGACAAATTCAAGGAGCAGCTGAGCACCGCCGCACTCACCCGCTTCGGCTCGGGATGGGCATGGCTGCTCAAGAACGGCGACAAGCTTGAAATCGCCTCCCTGCCCAACCAGGACAGCCCGCTTATGGAAAACAAGTTCCCGGTGATCGGCGTGGACGTATGGGAGCACGCGTATTACCTCAAGTACCAAAACCGCCGGCCCGACTACGTCAGCGCCTGGTGGAACCTCGTCCGGTGGGACGAAGCGGAGAATCGGTTCAACCGCGCGACACACCCATAAGCAAGGCAAATCGAAGAGTGTGGCCACAGATGGACACGGATGAATACAGATGGGGAATGGGAAGAGAGTAATGACGTAGAGCGTAACGACCAATTCGGATTACTCCGGGTTTCATTACGCTTGCCGTTGACCCTTCACATCAGTATTCATCCGTGTCCATCTGTGGAAAAAGTTCTTCGCATTTCTCCCTGGCGTTGCACGCAATAAAACTTGCGATATCCCTCCCTTTGCCCGTACAAGGTCGGCCATGCGCCGACTTTATCTCCGTGATTGTGCGCCGGGCGACGCCGTCGAGGACGTTTACGTTCTGACGGGCAAGCAGCTTTCCGCCACCAGCACCGGCAAGCACTTCATCAAGGCATTCATCTCCGACCGTACGATGCAGGTGACGGCACGGATGTGGAACGCCACGCGTGATCTGTTCAACGCTTTGCCGGACGGAGGGTTTTGCCGGGTGCGGGGGAGGGTGGAGAATTATCAGGGGAACCTGCAGTTCATCATCGAGCAGACCTGGCCGGCGGAGGAGGGGAGTTTCGAGCTAAGCGACCTGCTCCCGCACACCACCAAAGACATCCAGAAAATGTGCGCGAAGCTGGCGGAGATGCTCGGCAGCATCCAGAACCGCCATCTGGCCGCCCTCGTTCAGGCGTACATGGACGATGAAAAGCTGATGACCGATTTCTGCCGGGCGCCGGCGGCCATGAGCATGCACCACGCCTTCCTCGGCGGGCTGCTCGAGCACACCCTTAACGCAGTCGAGGTGGCGGACGCGGTCGTGAAGTTTTACCCGGGGCTCAACCGCGATCTCGTGGTCGCCGGCATTTTCCTCCATGACATCGCGAAGACCTGGGAGCTTTCCTACGAAAGCGCCTTCGGCTACACGGACGGCGGACAGCTCGTCGGGCACATCGTCAAATCCGCGATGTGGGTCGAGCACAAGGCGAAGGAAGCGGAGGCGGTGCTCGGGGAGAAGATTCCGCAGCCGTTGATCGACGTGATCCAGCACATCATCCTCAGCCACCACGGGGTACCCGAATTCGGGGCGGCGCGCGTCCCGTCCACGCCCGAGGCGCTGGCGGTTCACATCATCGAGAACATGGACGCGAAGCTCATGATGTCGCTGGGCGCGACGCGCGGGGAAAATGTGTCGAGCGACGGAAACTGGACGGAGTACATGAAGGCGTTCAACGGGCGCCTTTATCGCCCGGACGTTGCGCAGTCCGGTGCGGACGAGCCCGGGGGCGAGCCACTTCTGTCGATCCAGGAAAAGCCCGCGCCTAAGACCGCCGCTCCCGCGCAGCAAGAAGGGGCGGCGACCTTGCGGATCACTAATCCCCTGTTCGATTCGGAACCAGTGCGCCGTAAGTAAAATTCCGCGCATAAGAAACCCACGGTGCAAGCACCGTGGGCGTTAGCGGGCCACTTCTCGAGAATGACCGAAGTCCCGAGACGCTTACAGCGCGTCGAGGGCTTCCTTGAAATCTTTTTCCTGGCGCAGGCCGACGAACTTTTGATGCACCTGGCCGTCTTTGAAGAGGATGACGGTCGGGATCGCACTGATGCTGTACTTGATCGAGATGTCGCGGTTGGAATCGGTATCGACCTTCCCGACCTTTACCTTGCCCGTGTAGTCACGGGCGATCTTTTCGATCGTGGGCGACAGCATCCGGCAGGGCATGCACCATTCCGCCCAAAAGTCCACCAGCACCGGTACGCCGGACTGTAAGACTTCCACTTCGAAGTTCTGATCGGTGATTTCCGTCAAGTTTTCGCTCGCCATGTATGCTCTCCTGGGTTCCATCCCGTTGCCGGGCTCGTGCTTGGTTTTACCGCTGGATCATAGAAGTGCAAAAAAACGGTGTCAATTGGCCGGCCCGGGTTGCGCCTGGGAGGCGAGCATCGAGCGGATTTGCAGCATGTTGACCACCGCGATCCCGAGCAGGCCGAAGCCGATGACCAAAAACGCGATCGGATAGTAGATCGGCACGTAATAGTACCCCGAGTCTTCATTGACGACGAACTTCGCCAGCCCGAACACGACCATGCAAGCCCCCATCGTCAGCAGGATCGGGATGACCGTCTGGCGCATCCCCAGGCTCTGCACACGCGGCAGGTGCGGACGAACGCTGGGGACGTACTGCGGGATGTGTGCCAGATGCTCCCGTGATGGCGGAGGGACGGCCAACATCACATCATCCTCGCCCGATTCGCTCGAATCATAATCATCGCTTTGGGCGTAACCCGATGCGGGCTGCGGAGCCTGCTCCACCTCTGGGGCGGCGGACGGCAGGGGCCGCGACGGGACCGCGGGACGTGCCGGACCGGCAGTGCTCGGACGGGCGGGGGCCGGCGGGGCAGATCGCACTTGCACGGGAGCGGGAGCGGTTGGCCGTTGAGAACCCGGGGTGGCCGGTCTCGCCTGCGCTGGTGTCGGAACCGGGGCCCGCGCCGCCGTGGGTGCAGGGGCTCGCGCTGGGGTTGGGGCCGGTGCCTGGGAAGGCGCGGACGGACGGGGGGCGGATGCGGGCGTCGGGGACGCTGCGGGAGCAGGTGCGCCTGGCGAATTGGGACGCGCCGCCCGAGGTGCGGCGGCGGGCGCAGGCGCGCCGACCGGAGCGGTGGGCCGACCGGGAACGGCGGGGCGGGGCGGGGCGGCCGGACGAGGTGCGGCAGATGCCGCGGGCGGAACGGGCGGCGCGGACGGCGCAGTGGGGGGCGTCGAGCGGGGCCGCGCCGCTTGTGCGGGGATTGGGGCGGCGGCCTTGGGGCGGACGGGCACCGGCGGGGGAGTCGGGGCGGCGGCTGCGGGCGGAGCATGCTCCGGTTCATGCGCTCCGTGGCCGTCGTGCTCTTCGTCGGCGTGCTCGCCTGAAGCGAGGCCCGCCAGGGCACGCGCCAGTTCATCGTGGTCGCTGTTTGCCATCAATCACCTCGGACGACCGGCCCATTTTACGCGGCTTTCCATAGGAGGCACCGGAAAACCTCTTCTCGCACCCGCATTAGCGATTGCTGTGGCCGCGCGGCGGGGATTATAGTGCATCCCCCCGCGGCGCTAAAGGGTTATTCGCGGCAACAGCTGGCCCATGCAGCCGGGCGGCCGTGAGCGCGGCGGACATGTTGCGTCAGATCAACAGATGCGAAACTTTGACCCGCGTGGGCGGAGCGATCGGACCAACCCCGGGCGGCCCCGAGCCGCGATTGTTGCATAGCAAGGTCCGGTAACATGCGAAGCGGCGTTGCTGGAAGATCAGCGCGATGTTCAGGCGATGACTTCCCGCAACACGAAGCACCGCCCCGCGATGCCGCGATACAACATCCGGCGCACCCGTCCCGCCCGGTTTGCGGCACGGCGATGCGGGGTGCCTTGAATTTCGGGTGAAACCCAAGGCGCGTGAGGGAGCGAACCAGGCACACGGACGTGGAACGGCTTTTGCCAAGCGTGGCTTACCATGCGAGGAACACCGATGAATGAGCAAGAGTTCCAGTCCAAGCTCGCCGAGTTGATGGGCGAGATCAGCACCCTACCCCTGACCGAGCGTCAGAAGCTCGAGCGGCTTGCGGATGAAACCCGCCAGCGCCATGAGCGCCTTCGTCAGACCGTCAGCAGCCTCCAGGAGAGCCTCGACTACCTCCGCCTGAGCATCAAGTATCTGGTCTTCGACCTCGAAGCCACGCGTCGCGAAAACGGGTATCTGCGAAAGATGCTCGAAGAGACCAGCGGCGGGAACGACTGAGGCGGGGGCACCCATACGCTCTCACGCTGAAATGCAAACGCGGACGCCCGGTAGGGCGTCCGCGTTTTTTGTTGAAGCGATATTGCCCGTAATTACAGTTCCGCGGCTTCCGAACGCAGAAACGTCATGCAGGTGTTCACACACGATTCGACGTTGCCGCTGCTCCGCCGGTAGAGCGCTTGCACCGCACCGTCGAATTTGACTGCGACGCTGCCATCCCCGTATTCGACGACTTCAACGCGATGGCCTTGCGCCGTCCCCGAGGCCAGGACGTGAAACTCCCCGTCGGTCCCTCCTTGCGCTGCTCCCTTTTCCATCCGTGACCTCGTGGTACGACTGCGAATTACCTTAGCGGTCGCAGGCACTGCGGGGCAATGGAGGAAATCGAAACCCTTAGACGCGAACATGGCGGAGTTTGCCGCTCATTTTTCCGATCATCCCGATTCAGTGGAATATTCGCCGGGTTCCGGCGTTTGGAAGGTTGAGCGGGGAAAAAGTTTAAATAGACGATGCCCGCGGCAGGAGGGGCCGCGGGCGTCTTTCTGCGCGGACCTGTTTCCGCGCGTTCGTCGCCAGCGGGTCAACATGCTACGATCCGGGCTTCATGGAGCATCTGGAAGGGCGTCAATCGATTTTGGCCGCATTGCAGGGGAGGCAACGGCGGTTCCAGGTGATCCTCCTGCGGCAGGGAGCCCACGAGGAAAAATTCCAGGACGTGCTGGCCCTGGCCGCCGAGCGGGGCGTTCCCGTACGTCGTGTTGAGGGGCGCGAGCTCGACGATCTTGCCCACGGCGCGACTCATGGCGGCATGCTCGCAATCGTTTCCGCCAAGCCGCGTACGACCCCTGCCGAGCTGATGGCACTCCTCGATACGCTCCGCGAGCCGCCGTTGCTGCTGCTCCTGGAAGGCGTCGAAGACGCGCGGAACCTGGGTTTCACCCTGCGATCGGCCGAGGCGCTCGGCGTTCATGCGGTGCTCATCAAAAAGCACCTTTGGGATTTCGACCCGATCGAAATCGCCCGCCCGGCCAGCGGCGCGTACGAGCGGATGCCGCTGGTGCAAATCGAAGACGTGCAGCCGTTGCAACAGCTTCGCCAGCGCGGCCTGCGCCTGCTGGGATGCATTGCCGGGGTGCGGAGCACGATCTACCAGACCGACCTCGCCGCCGGCAGCATCATCGCCATCGGCGGCGAAAAACGAGGCCTCAGCGGTGCGGTCCGCAACATTTGCGACGCCTTCATGACAGTTCCCTCCCGCCCCGGCGCGGCCTCCCTGTCGCTTTCCCATGCCGCCAGCATCATCATGGGGGAGGCAATGCGACAGCGGCTTGCCAGGTCCCCATATCTCCGGCCCACCGAAGCACGGGAGAATGACCCGGCAGTCCCGGAAGGGGAAGAGTAAGCTGCCTTTTGCAATTATGTTTGACCCGATTCCCTTCAGAAAGTACCCTAAACGCTCCTGTCTGATTAAGGGGCTGGCGGGCGTGGGGCCGGGGCGTCCCATGACCCAGGCTCAAGGCATCTCCGGAGGCTTTTGTCATGCTTCGATGTACTCAAGCGTGGACGGTTGTTGCGGTCGCGTTGCTTGGCTTTGCCCCCGCACTCCGCGCGGCGCCGGCGAAAGACGCGCTCAAGGAGCAGGGTCTGACCAAAGCCGGCACGGCGTACGTCGTAACCGAGGAAGCGGACGTGCTTGCGGGGATGAAGACCCTGCGCGATGAGAAGAAGGCGGTTGATACCGACAACCGTACCCGCATGGGCTACGAAGCCAAGCTCGCCGCCGACCGCAAATTCCTCAAGGACAGCAAGAAGGAAGCCCAAGGGCTGGAGGAGCGCCTGGCCGTTGTGCGCGATGCCAACACCCACAACCGCATGGTGGCCCGCCTGAACCTCCTGATCGTGAAGGCGGGGGAAGCGATCGACGAGCAGAAGGAACTGGCGGACAAGATCTCCAAAGTCGGCAGCGACTCGCAGACCAAGTTCGTCGACGACCTCATGTCGCTGAGCGAAAAGGCCGACGCGGCCACCGAAAAATATGAAAAGCTCGCCGACGACCCGGACGTGAAATCCGCACTCGCCAAGGCCACCCCGCACCTCCCGCTGGGGCCGACGCCGGAATTCACGGCCGCGATCGCCGAGTTGAAGAAGTGGCGGGAGAAAGTCGAAACGGAGGCGATCCCGCTCCTCGAACAGGGCGGCGTGCACCTCGTGGACGTGCGCGTAAACAACGAATCGGTCCCCATGATCCTCGACCCCGGTTCGAGCACCATCCTGCTGCCCGGTGACGTGGCAGAGAAGTTGAAGATGGTTCCCGGCCCGCAGGACCCGACGGTCCAGATGCGCATCGCCGACGGCAGTATTGTCGAAGGCCGACAGATGATGATCAAATCAGTGCGCGTGGGGCGCTTCACGATCGAGAATGTGGCCTGCGTCGTCCTGCAAACCAACCTCAAGGAAGCCCCGGCCCTGCTGGGCAACTCGTTCCTCTCGCACTTTGTCGTGAAGCTCGACCAAAAAGCCGGGAAGCTGCACCTGACCGAAGTCGAATCCGGGGATAAGGAAAAGAAGATCAGCGTGATCGACGCCAAACCGTCCGCGGCGGGCGATCCGGTCGAAAAGAAGACCTCATCTAAATGAGTGGTCACACCCTCCACGCGGGCCGATAAGAAAGCGCATCGTTCCCAAGCGCCTACGTATTCCGTGCCGCCGCACGCGGCTTCGGCGGACTGGGAAATCCGCGCGTCGCCGCTATCATCTCCCGCCATGAGCAGTGAGACTTCAGGGAACCGAATCGAGCGCAAGCCCTTCGAGGGCGAAATGTACGACGTGATGGGCGGCTGCGCGCGGTGGGAAATCAAGGTTCACGATCACGGACTCGTGGCCTTATGCGACGTGATGCCCCGGATGGCGCCCGTCGGCAAGTCCGCCGACTTCGCGATCGTGCAGGCGGCCCGCGTCAGCTACGGCGAAGGCACCAAGCAGGTGAACGAAGACCGCGGCCTGATCCGCTACCTCGCCCGCCATCGGCATACGACGCCGTTCGAGATGGTCGAGTTCAAGTTCCACCACGTCATGCCGATCTTCATCGCGAGACAGTGGATCCGCCACCGCACCGCCAACGTCAACGAGTACAGCGCCCGCTACTCCATCGTCCGCGACCGCTTCTACCGCCCCGACCTGGAAAACGTCCGCAAGCAAAGCAAGACCAATCGGCAGGGGGGCGAAGAGCCGATCGACGAATCAACCGCCAAGGAATTTCTCGCCTACCTTGAGAAGGTCGAAGCACATTACGCGGATTATCAGAGTTTGATGGACAAGGGCGTTTCGCGCGAGTTGGCCCGGATCGGGCTGCCGGTGAACGTCTATACCGAGTGGTACTGGAAGATCGACCTGCACAACCTCATGCACTTCCTCTCCCTCCGGATGGACGCCCACGCCCAGCAGGAAATCCGCGACTACGCGACGGCGATGTTCGAGCTGGTGCGCCCGATCGTGCCGATTGCGGCCGAGGCGTTTGAGGATTATCACACGAAGGCACTGCATCTCACCCGCCTGGAAATCGAGGCAATCCGCGCCGGCAAACCACTGGACACCACCAACAAGCGCGAAGCCGCGGAGTGGGAAGAGAAGAAGAAGAAGCTGGGAATGTAGGAAAGTGCTGGGTGCTGAGGGTCTGAAGTGAAAGCAGTCCCAATAGTATAGTCTGGCTCCTGGCTCCCGGACTCAGCACTCAGCACTTTTTTTCCCCAGCACTGAGCACTGTTCCTCCGAGGAGAATATGGGCAAACGAAACGCGGGTAACGCGATCTCGCTCAACGGCGACGCCGCGGACAGTTGGCGGATTTTTCGGATCATGTCGGAGTTCGTCGAAGGGTTCGAGGTGCTTGCCTCTGTGGGCAACGCCGTTTCCCTCTTCGGCAGCGCCCGCACGAAGCCTGATGACCCGATGTACAAGGCCGCCGAAGAGACCGCCCGCCTGCTGGCAAAGGCAGGCTTCGGCGTCATCACGGGCGGCGGGCCGGGGATCATGGAAGCAGGGAACAAAGGCGCCTTCGAGGCCGGCGGCAAATCCATCGGCCTCAACATCTCACTCACCCACGAGCAGGAAGCCAACAAGTACCAGACCATCGGCCTGGACTTCCACTACTTCTACGCCCGCAAAGTCATGTTCGTGAAATATGCCTCCGCCTTCATCTGCTTCCCCGGCGGGTACGGCACGCTCGATGAATTCTTCGAGACCCTCACCCTCATCCAGACCCTCAAGATCGACGCATATCCCATCCTCCTCTTCGGCTCCCATTACTGGCGCGGGCTCATGGAATGGATCCGCGCCACGCTCATGCCCAAGTTCATCGACGGGGAAGACATGGATATCTTCCGCCTGGTCGACACGCCGGAGGAAGCCGTGCGGCTCGTGAAGCAAGGCGTCAAGAAGTCCTGGTGGCAGCCGCGGGATCATGACCTGAAGAAATTGATGAGCAACGGAAGGAAAAGCCTCC
>JAQGHH010000340.1 GCA_028288945.1 Phycisphaerales bacterium | reverse complement strand
CACCTTCGCCGGCGTCGAAGGCCGTGCGAGCAGCACTTCCGCCCCCTCCACCGGCTGCCCGTCGGGGCCGAGCACGCGCCCGCGCAGCGGCTGAGTCGCATCCGGTGCGGAGCTTTCCACGACGGGCGATCCGTCACTGGCGACCAGGTTGCTCGGGTGATGAAGCTTGTGATACCCCGCGGTCGCCAGCCCGCCAACGACAATGAACACCGCCGCCGCTACGGAGAGCTTGATCGCGACGGGCACCATTCCGATCGCCGCCCCCTTGGCGATGGCCGCGTGTCGCGCGGACGCGGCGGCGGCCTTCGTGCCCGTGGCCGCAACCGTGCCGGCCATTCCGGCCGGCGCGGGTTGCACGGCATGCGCGATGACGAGCGCTTCGATCCCTCCCGCCGACAGGACCACGCCGCGTTTGGAGAAGAACTCCCGTAACTGGGTGACCGCGCGGGAGACGCGCTGGCGGGCGCTGGGCTCGGAGATGCTCAGCCGCTGGGCGACTTCCTTGTAGCTCTTGTTCTCGAAGAACCGAAGGACGACTGCCGACCGGGTGGTTCCGCCCAGGGTGGCGACGGCTTCGTCGAGCAGCGGCGCGACTTTTTCCCAATCGGGGTCACTGGCGTGCCGCGTCTGGCCCGGCTTGTCCGCTGCTGGCGTCATGGTGGCGACCCTCTGCTCGTGGCGTTTTCTGCGCGACTCGGCGCGTCGCAGATGAAGACATGCGTAATGCGTCGCCCGCAGCAGCCATCCGCCCACCACCACGTCCTTCCCCAGCCGCCCGGCCTTTTTTGAGAAGAGCAGGAAGACCGCCTGCGTGACGTCCGCCGCGTCGTTGGCGTCGCGTGTCTGCCGGAGGGCCGCGGAGTAAACCGTGTCCACATATCGGCGGACCAGTTCTTCCAGCGCCGGGCGCGACCCCTGCCGGGCGTACTGCTCTATCAGCTTGAGATCATCCATTGGGCTCCCGTGTCGAGTCTGCACCGGTAAATGCCCGTTCGTGGGGAAAGTGTGACAGGAAAAGTCCACTGGGAAAAGACAGGACTACCGCGCCCTCCACTCTGGTCCCCTCTCCCCCGTACTCGGGGGAGAAGGATAGGGTGAGGGGCCCGACGTAGAGTTGCGCTCACATCGAGGGTCGATCGCATTCGGTAGGGTCCGCATCGCGGACCACGGTGTGGGAACGGTCCCGGTGCGGACCCTACGAAAAGCTGACTGCAATCATCGCCTTTCGACGTTCGGCCCCTCACCCCTGCCCTCTCCCCCGAGTACGAGGGAGAGGGAGGCAGCGCCTGAAGGTGCCAACGACAACCCGAGTTCGCAAACGAAAACGGGCACGCCCGTTGGCGTGCCCGTGTTCATCGAATTTACGATTCTGGCCGATCTCAGGCCGCCTTGCCCTTGCCGTAGTAGTTCGGCATGGGCTTGCCCAGTTTTTCCCAGTGCTTGTTGATCACGTCCGCCTTGCCGGCGCTGTTGAGGACGTGGAGCTTGCGCTGCACCATCTTGGTGAGCGCCTCGCGGCCGGGCCCAAGATAATTGCGCGGGTCGAACTCGGCGGGCTTGGTGGCAAACACCTCACGGATCTTGGCCGTCAGGGCCAGACGCAGGTCGGTGTCGATGTTCACCTTGCACACGCCGTACTTCTGCACGGCCATGGCGATCTGGTCCTCGGGCACGCCTTTGGCGTTGGGCATCGCGCCGCCGTACTTGTTCACCAGGTCGATGAACTCCTGCGGGACCGAGGAGCTCCCGTGCATGACCAGCGGCAGGCCCGGGCAGGTCTTCATGATCTGCTCGATGCGGTTGAACGCCAGCTTCGCCTCGTGCTTGAACTTGAACGCGCCGTGGCTGGTGCCGATGGCGACGGCCAGGCTGTCGATGCCGGTGCGCTTGTAGAAGTCCGCGGCCTCATTGGGGTCGGTCAGGAACTTCTCGACGTTCTTCTCGTACTCGTGCGCGTCCATCCCGACGACGTCTTCTTCGATGCCGCCGAGCATGCCCAACTCGGCCTCGACGACCACACCCGCCGCGTGGGCGACCTTCACGGCCTCGGCGGTGAGGCGGACGTTCTCTTCGTAGGGGTGGTGGCTGCCGTCGATCATGACGGAGGTGTAGCCGTCCTTGACGCAGGTGTTGATCAGGTCAATGGTGTCGCCGTGATCGCAATGGACCGCGATGGGCAGGTCCGGGTACTCCGCCACGCCGGCGTCGATGATCGCCTTGAGGTAGCGGATGTTGGCGTATTTGCGGGCGCCTTTGCTGATCTGAAGGATCAGCGGGCTTTTCTCCTTCGCACAGGCATCGAGGATGGCCTGGGCGAGCTCCATGTTATTCACGTTGAACGCGCCGACCGCGAACCCGCCGTCGTAGGCGAGGTCGAACATCGGCTTGGTGGTCATCAGCGGCATACGTGCCGTCCTTTCAATAGCAGATAATGCGTCGGTCCGATCTCTAAAGCCAAGTTCTTCAAGATAAGAACCCTGCGGCCAAATTGCAACGTAAGCCGGCTCATCGTGTGCCGCGCGGGGGTCAAACTGGGGTGTACAGCCTGCCGGTTATCAAAGTGTTGCGCACCTCCGCCAAGCTCTGCCATTCCTTCAATCCACGCGACGCATTGCCGCAGGCAGACCAACGGGCTCTGCGGCTTTTCGCGTAAATTTGTCCAGTCGGCCCCGGTTTTGCTCTTTCAAAAACTGTCGTAATCGTGTCGATTCGAACCGCGTCGGTAATCCCGACATCGTGAGGCCGTTAGACCCTCGCGCGTCCTTAGATTTGTGGAGGTATCGCAATGCGTAAAGTTCTATTCCCCCTGCTGGCCGTGCTCGCCGCTCCGATGGTCGGATGCACGACGACGTCGCCCAATGCTCCTGCCGAGCGCGTAGCGATGGAGGACGAAGCGAAGGCCTCGCTCGAACGGATCCAGGCTCAGGATCCCAGTTTGCGCGACGTCATTAATCGTGCGTACGCCTACGTCATCTTCCCCGAAGTCGGCGAAGCCTCGCTCGGGATCGGCGGCGCTCATGGCCGCGGGTTCGCCTACCAGGGCGGGCGGTTGGTCGGCACCGTTACTCTCACTGAAGGATCGGTCGGCTTACAAGCCGGCGGCGCCACCTACGCCGAGTTGCTCGTGTTCCAAAGCGAAGCGCCATTCAACCGCCTCCGCAATAACGTCTTCAGCTTCGGCGCGGACGCCACCGCAACGATCGTGAAAGCGGGAGCGGCGGCACAGACGCAGTTCAACAACGGCGTGCAGGCCTATGTGCTGCCCAAGGGCGGCTTTGAGGCCGGGGTCGCGATCAAGGGCCAGAAGTTCCAGTTCACGCCTGTGAACCAGAACCAGTAATCCCGCACTGTCAGCGCGGCGGGGCTGATCGGACGTACCCGCCGTGCATTCCATTTTTCATCTACCCGTGCCGGCCGATCACCGGTGCGGGTGTTTCGCTTGAAGGAGTTGCCATGAGGAAACCTCTCTTGAAAGCGGCCGCCCTTACAGCGGCAGCGGTGTTGTCGTGTCAGGCGTGGACGGGCGCGCAGAACCAGAACCCGGCCGATAACGCCCGCAACGCCGCGGACCAGGCCGGCCAGGCCGCGCGCGGGGCGGCGGACCGCGCGGGCCAGAACGTACGTGCGGCGGCGGGCCAACCCGGAAGCATCGTCAGCGACCTGCAAAAGCCCGGCAACATGAGCCCCAAGGAAGTCGATCAGCACTTCATCATGGAGGCCGCACAGGGCAACATGTTCGAGATCGCGGCGGGCAAAGTGGCGGAGCAAAAGGCCACCAATCCACAGCTCAAGCAGTTCGCCCAGATGCTGATACAGGACCACACTGCCGCCAACGACCAGCTCAAACCGATCGCCCAGCAGGCGGGCGTGCAGTGGCCGGGGCAACTCAATGAAGCCCATCAGGCGATGGTCAGTCATCTTGAGAAAAGGAGCGGCTCGGACTTCGACCGCCACTTCCTCTACGGCCAGGTAGCCACCCACGTGAAGGACCGCCTGATCTACCGCGACGCCATCGCGATGACGCAGAACCCGCAGCTCAAGCAATGGGCGCAACAAACGGACCAGACGGTCCTCAAGCATCTTCAGCATGGCGAGGCGCTGGCCGACGCCAACGAGGCCGTCACCGCCGGCGAGCACATCCGCGGCTCGGGGAACACGCCGCAGCCCAATGAAAGCAAGTAGCGCACCGAATAGCGCATTGAACCTTAATGCAAGCAAAGACGCGCGTCCGCATCGGACGCGCGTCTTGCGTTTAAGCCGGTGATCAGCGGCGAGCGACTTGCTACTCTGCCGCGGCGGTTCGCAAGGGGATGATCAGATCGAGCAGCTTGTCCGCCTCCGAGGGGTGCGGACTGGCGACGTATTCCTTCCCTTCGACTTCATCGTCCTCGATCTTCGTAATGATGAACGTGTGATCCAGAAACGTCGTCTCCCCGGCTTTCATGCCCTTGGTGTCGATGCCGGTGGCCAACACTTTGAGCCTGGAATAGCGGGCGCTGTAGGTCTGAATGCCTTCCTTGTCTTTGCCTTGCGCGAGGAGTTCGGGCGCGTCGTACTCGACGAGGGCCGTTTCTTTATCGATGACTTTTTTCACCGTCACTTTGCCGAGGATTCCCTTTGAATCCGGCTTCACCGGGCCCTTGATGCAGAACCCGTTGCGCGTCGCCTCGAGCAGATGCTCGCGCCATTTCGTCGCCTTGTCGAGCGTTTCGCGGTAACGCTTGAGATCCTTTTCCAACAGGTACAGACGGTGGCGGTCTTCGTCGAGCGTCGTGTTGGTGGTGACGGCTTCGTGCTCGATCGTCTCCATCGCCAGGCGCCCCTTGTTGAAGCGGCTGCTGGCGTCGAGCCGGTCGGAGGTGGACCCGCTCTTGCGCGCCGCGGCGAGATCTTCCTCGGCTTTCTTCGTTTCCGCGGCAGCCTTCTGGTACGCCGGGCTCTTGCGAGCGCGTTCGATCGACGCCTCTTCATCCGCCTTGCAGTCGTTCTTGGCCTCGACGATCTTCTGTTCGGTCGTCTTGATCCTGCCGGTGACGCGTTCGGCCTCGCCATTGAGCAGGTCGCGGATATGCGGCGCGGTCCCCTTCAAATACGGCGTGAGCTCCCACTGCTTGTCGTCAAACGCCGCATCATCCGCGGCGCGCGCCGCAGTCGCGCAACACAACATCCCGGCGAGCGCGCTCACAATCCAGATGCCCTTCATGACGACCTCCGGTACGACACGGCGCGGCCGACCGCGTGCCCATGATTCCCGCAATCGGCCCGCCCGGATGGTACCCGTATCGCCGGACCCCCTGCAATCTGAATCCGGAATCACGGGTAAAAGTGCAGGCCCAGCCCGATGAACTGCACGCGCTCCGTGAAAAACTGCCCGTTCGGCGAATGGCCGTTGTAATACTCGACGAGAAGCTGCACCTGGCGGCTGAGGGTCGCGGGGTCTTCGAACTGCACTCCCGCCCGGGCGGAGAGATCGAGACTCCATTCGTTTTGCTCGCGGTTTTGCAGATCAATTGCCGCGATGGGGATCATGCCGAAGGAGGGGAAGATCCGCGGCCCGCGGTATTCGATGCCGTATTGGACGGCCAGGTGTTTGAGGTTTGTGGGATCGGTGTCGAAGAGGTATCCCCCGCCGCCGTACACGCGGAGCGTCTTGTCGAACAAGTCGTACGATGCGATGGCGTCCACCTCTTCGTAGCTGAGGTTCACTCGCTTGATGCCGGGATGGTTGAGGAGAAACTCGTCGCCCAGGTGCGAGCTTTGGTGGTAGACGCGGAGGAACCCGGAGAAGTCGCCGTTGCGGTACTCGGCGATCGGGCCGACGAAGTAGTCGGCGTTGATCAGATCCTTCGAATCGGCATTGAGGTTAAAGATCGCAAACACCGCGGCCTGGATGCCCAGCTCAAATTGCCCCGCGGGCTTGGGGGCAGTCTGAAAGAGCGAAAGTGATTCGCCAAAGCTGACGGAGCCGACGTCCTTCAGCTTTTGGGGCCCGCTCGTGAGATAACGGTCATAGGCCGCCGAAAAGTTCGGCCACCGCGGGTCGGCGACGAGGGGCTGGAAAAAACTGGTGCTCGAGAAAAGCGTCCACGAACGCGGCTGCGCCTTCGTCTCGACGCCGGGGCCGGAGGGATTGGGGGCAACCTCATTGGTGGGAGCCGGGTTGGAAGCGGGCTGCCC
>JAQGHH010000152.1 GCA_028288945.1 Phycisphaerales bacterium | reverse complement strand
GGGCCCGAGATGACGCCCGTCTCCGACGATCCTCTGCCGGTCCAGCAGCGCAAAGCGCTGACGTTCATTGCGATCGCGATCATAGCCATCGCAACGGGTTTGGGGGCCGGTGCGGTGCACGGCAATCCGGTGGTTCAGGGTTTCTTTGCGCTGCTGGCGATGGCGGGTGCGACGTTTGGCATCACTATCGGAAGCACGCGGCTTCTGCCGGCCGTGCGCAATGACGTCGCGGTTTTGCAACGCCTGGCGGTCGGCGGGGTGGCGCTACTTTGCGCGGTGCTCGGGTCGTTACCGGTCTGGAGTTCTGCAAGCGCCAACGCATTTCCGGATGTGGGCTCGACGCTGGGGGCGATTGCGGTGTGCCTGCTCCTGGTAAACTGGGGCCGCCGGCAAGTGCCCGGCAGGCGGCAGCGGATCAACCCCGAGCTTCTGATCATGGCGGCAGTGACGGCCCTGGTCGTCGCGATCATCGTTGGCGCGAATGTGCCGCTGGTCATCGGCGTCATTGCCGGCACGTCGCTGGCGGTGGAAATGGCGTTCCCCTGGAGCCCGTCGGCGGCAGCGCGGCGTCGGCGCGAGAAGGTTCCCGTGCCCCAGGCCGCACCGGTGTTTCGCCCTGTGGAGCCGCCTCCGGTCGTTGGCATGCCCGTTGTTCAAACTGCTGCAACTGTTCAAACTGATGCGACACCGCACCGGTCGCCCGTGGTGCTTCCCGGTCCTGTTCCCCGTGCGGCGATCGGCATGCCGGTCCACAGGGACGGCCGCATCATCTGGCTGATCGGGTTCGTGTTCTGCGCGACGCTCGGCCTTTTCCTCTGGGCGCTGCTGACGATGGCGCACAGCAGCCAGGACGAGCGGGCAATGGAACTGGGGGTCGGGACCGTGTCGTTGATCGCCGCGGGCTTTTGCCTTCGCCGCAGCAGGATGACGGTATTCCCCGGCTGGTGGGCATACTTCTGGCGGCCGGTGGTCTCGCTCGCATTCATCCTCGGGATCGTGCTTCCCCTGTCGTTCCTGATGGTCGGAGGGGTGCGGGGCGACGACGCGGCCTTCGCCATTTTTTTTCTGATCTGCTCAACCGTGGCTTTGTTCGCAATGAAATTCCTGGTTCCCCGCGGCGAGCTGCCGCGTGGAGGCGATATGTCTGCATTTTCACCTAACGTACCTTCTTCCTCGTTCACGCCCGCCCGCGGCGGGTTTTCACCCGGCAAAATCGTGACAGGCGTCGGGCGATTCGTGCTGACCCTTGTCGGATCGGTATTGCTGCTGGCCGGCGTGCTGGTGGCGGCGGCGGTGGTGGTCGATCTGCCGGGGCTGTTCGACTCCCATTTGGTCGACCCGGACATCCACCGCGGGATGCGCGACACCTTCGGCAGCGCCGATTGGCCGCGGCTCATGCGCGAAGGCGCGACCGTCGCCAGCTTCCTGTTGACCCTGATCGCGACGGTCTTGCTGCTGGCCGCCCGGCGGCATCGCGGCGCGGCGCACATGCTGCGGGCAGTCGTCGGCGTAGTGGCGCTCTTCTTCGCCTTGTCGATGCTTGGCAGGGGATTGCCGGAGTGGGCCGATCTGGCCGCCCGGCCCAACGGCTGGGAAATCGTGGATCAATACCTCAGCCACGTCGTGCGCCGGTGTGCGCTACAGGCGGGGCTGATTGCGGTGTCGGCGATCTTCATGTTGATGTGGCCCGCGACGCGGTCGCGCCCGCAAATCGTGCAAAGCGGCGCCATCGTGCGGGAGGCCAACCCATGACGTGGAACTACACGATCCCGAAGAAAAAGGGCCGGCGGGTCTGGCGGCTGGGGGCCGTGGCGGCCGTGGTGCTGGTGTTCGCGGGCGTACACATGATCCGAGCACGCCATCGGGCGGCGGCGATGATCCCCGTCGGCGGGTTTGTTCCATGGCAACATTCCATGGCCATGGAAGGAATGGACACGCTGCCGGCGGACGTCTACCCGTCCAAGCAGGCGGCGGCCGTCGCCGCGGCGGAACGCCTCTCGGCGGCAATCGCTTCGACCGATCCCGACCCGCAACGCATCTGGGTTTTTTTGGGCCCGGACCAGGACGGCGAAGTTTTCGCGACGCGCATCCGCCAGGCTTTCCCGGAAGCCTGGTGGAAAACGGGCGTTGAGAATGGCGACGAGGAGCCGCTGCCGGGGACGGTATTCGTCCGCGTGGTAGACCGCGCCGAGCCGGAACGGTCGGCCGCGGCGAATTCTTTCGCGGGGCACCGCGGGTCACTCGAGCTTCGCGTTAACGGGCAGCACGGGTCGACCAATGTCATGACCCACTACGATTCGCGGGCCTGGCTTTCCGATTTCAGCTCTTTTGCCAACGCTCATTTCCAACGGACGTGGATCGTGGCCCACTCCCGGCGAGCGTGCACGTCACCCGCGGAGGCCCGAGCCGATGCGGAATCTGACGCGGCCATCACGGTGGCGGATTTGATCCATCAACGACTCGCGCAGAGCTCGCGCCGCCCGATTAATGGGTGGCGGGCGGCCGACAGCAACCTCGCCTCGATCGGCGCGAATCAACTCATCTGCGACCGCTTCGTGCAGCATTATCACCGCCCGTATGGAGAACTGTGGTCGGAGGCAATATTGCTCGACGTGTCGCCGGGGCGGCTGGATCCACTGATCAACGAACGCCTTTCCGCGGTGGGGCATCGGGACGTACGCGCGGGGAGGACGGTGGGCGCGGTGGCGGTCGTGCTGGTCGTGATCCTGCTGACATACCTATTTCTCAACGCAATCACAAAATCGTATTTTACGGGACGGCTAAGGGCGGGCGCGGTGGCCGCTGTCGCCGGGTTGCTGCTCGCCGCCGCGGCTATCATGATGTGATCGCAGCAGGCTCCGGCAAATTATGAGCGAATGGACGGAGGCAGAGCGGTTTTTGTTGGAGCAAATCCGCGGCGGCAACGCCGAGGCGTGGTCGCAATTGGTGCAACGCTATCAGGGGCGCTTGCTGGCTTTCGCGCGGAGCCGGGGGGTGAAGGGGACGGACGCCGAGGACCTGGTGCAGGACACGTTTCTGCTGTTGCTGCGGTCCCTGCCCGATTTCCGCGCCCAGGCGAGCCTCGAGACCTACCTGTTCGTCATTCTCCGTCGGCGGGTGAGCGACCATTTCCGCGGGCCCGGCCGCGCGGACCGCGCGCCTGAATCCCTGGAGGCGCGGGAGCCCTCGGCGGCTCTGCCAGCGTCCGAGCAGACCGGGAGCTGGTATGCGCAGCGCGATGAGCGGCGCGAGGCGGCCAAGACGGCGCTGGCCTCCGCCGTGGGGAAGCTCGTGAGCCGGATGAAGGAGGAACTGAACTTCCGCGATTTGGAAATCGTGGAGGCCCTGTTCCGCGCGCAGCTCCGTAACCAAGCGATCGCCGAGCTGACGGGCGTCAGCGAGGCGCAGGTCGCTTTGGTAAAGCACCGATGGATCAAACAGGTGCGCGAGCGGGTGGCACAGCGCGTGGGGCCGGTGGGGGCATCGGGGGATGACGCGGCACTCGACTCGCTTTTGACGGAAGTGTGGGAGGATGTCCGTCCCGGCTGCCCCAAGCGCAATACGATCGGCGGGTACGTCTTGGGAACTCTCGATCCGCCGTGGCATCAGTACGTTGAATCCCACATCCAGCGGCTCGGCTGCGCGTTCTGTCAGGCCAACCTGAAGGATCTTCAGGAGCAGACCGCAACGGACGCCGCGCCGCTCCATCGCCGCATTCTTCAATCCACGGTGGGGTTTTTCCGCAAGAGTTAGACGGCGCTCTGGCCCGGCTCCGGGTGTGGCTCTGGCTGTGGGGTCGCGGCGTCGGCTTCAGACTGCACCAGGGCCGCGTGGGCCTGCTTGAGCAGTACGTGCTTGGCGAGTTCCAGACGGGTGATGACTGATTCCATGTCCGGCGGGCGCTTGTCGATGCGGCTGGCGACGGATTCCATAACAAGATTCGACAGGGCGATGGGAACCAGGGGATTAAGCTGGGCGGGCGTCTCGATCCGGGCATCCACCAAAAAGCTGTGTTCGCCCTTTTTCTGTACCGTGTAAAGCGTGGGGATCGTTCTTCCGGTGAGAGCCCAGTAGAGGGTTGCGCCCAGATTGTAGACGTCCGTTTGCGGGACGATCGGGCGGCGGGTGACTTGCTCGGGAGCGATATAATCAGGGGTGCCCTGAATGCGCTCCTTGACTGTGCCGACCTTGGCGCTCTGGCCGTAATCGATCACCTTCACCTCGCCCTGATCATTTCGGAGGATATTGTTGGGCTTGATGTCGCAGTGGACATAACCCAACTGGTGCATCGCCCGAAGCCCCGTGGCGGCTTGGATGAAGGTGTCCACAATATCAATCAGCGCTTTGGGGGGGCGGACGTCCAGCGGCTTGCCCTCGACCAGTTCCATGAGCAGGAAGGCTTCAGTGACCTTCATCAACAAGGACTTACTGATTTTGAGGTCAAAACCCCGGCGCAGGTTGGGGGCGTTGAACAGCCGGGCCATCTCGAACTCAGTCCGCATCTGCTCGACGAACCGGATGTCCTTGTCGGAGTCGCGGACGACGTGCTTGAGGGCGTAGAGACGTCGGGTGGCGGGGTCGCGCACTGCGTAGATGACGCTGCCCGCTCCCTCCCCAAGCCGTTCGATTACCTCGTACTGGAGCAGTTTCTCGGCCATGCAACCAACTTCCACCTCGGTCCCTAACCTACGCCAAATCAGCGGGCGGAACAGGGTTGAAAACGCCTGTCCAGACGCCGCCGATCAAGTATACGGCAAGTCCAACGGGTGCAAAATAATCATGGGATCCCGGTCGCCCCCCGGCCGTGCGGTTACCCCCGCCCTTTGCCGCCCGGCATTGCCGCGAGAGCGCCCCGGGCGGGGAACAGGTCATCACGGTATATGAACCCGGAACGAAGTTCAAGGAACGCGGGGCACACCGTCATTCGTACGTTTATTTATGCCGTTTATTGTAGGACGATTATGCGGGCTGGGCTGTTGATGCCGATGGGGGCCGCGAGTTACGGAAGCAACTGCGAGCGGAAGGGGGCGACGGGAAACGCGCTGCCCGTGCCGGCGGCGGACGGGTCGTCGGTCCGCAGCACGATGCGGTTTGCGGGAATGCCTAACTGGTGCTGGAGTGCTTTCACCAACTCAACCAGCCGGGCTTGCTGCGTGGGCGTCGGACGCGAATGCGTAAAATCACCCACCATGCAAACGCTGATGCAGTCCGAAGTGACGTCCATTCCCGGAATGACGGCGGGAAGCTGCTGGCCCCATCGCGGGCCGGTCTGCACTGCGCCGTCGGTCAGGCCGTTGCCATTGCCGATCAGGAAATGGTCGGTGAGGCCGCCGGTATCCTGGCCGAGCGTGAGGGCGTTGCCTTCGGAGGTGCGGCTGTGGTGAATATAGACGTAATGCCAGCGGCCGTCGCGAAGGGGGGCCGCCGTCTCGAAAATCCGATCAATCGACTGCTCGGCGCCCATCGCAAACAGGCTGATCGGCGCATCGGGCGTGAGCGGGACGGGGGCCAGTGCCTTCAGCAGAGCCCCCGTGAATCCGAGCATGCCCACAAGGCTGCCCAGGACCAGCCAGGTCCGCCGGGCGCTGCGCTCGGCGGCTTTGCGCGAGGTGTCGGCGGCTTTGCCGCGCGATTTTGCCGGCGTACGACTTGCGGCGGTGGTGGTTTGACGGTTTGGTTTCACGAAGTTTTGCCCCGAAACATGGCGCGGCGGACCAGAGAGCGAACCGGTTAGGTCCGATAAAAATGCCCGCGCCTCTTCTATCCCTTCATCGGCAACGGGCTCCGCAGCCTTGCGAAATTTTCCAGTGCGGTTGTTAACGGACGAAGCCATGCCCATTCTTCCGGCTTCGTCGGGGCGGAAGATACCATCCGCCGCACGCCCGATAAAGAGCATCGTCCGGCAAATCCGAGCCGGCCCGATTGCTCCCATGGCTGATACTTACAATACATCGCACGGCCAGGCGAATTTCTTGGCTTGGGCGGATAATACCTTTTATGCCGACCTCGCAATTAGCGAGGGTGGATGGCGAGCCAGGCGGCCCACGCGATGAGGGTTTGGATGGCGATGACTACTGCCGCGATGAGTAGGCGCGGGAGTGGATTGGGGTGTGGGACGGGTTCACGCGGCGCAAGGGGGGATTGCCGGCGTTCGTGCTGCAGCGTGGCGATCATCAAATTGGCAGGGAAGCGCCCGATGCCCAGCCGGGCGGCATCCTTGAGCAGCGACAACCGCCGGGAGTAATGCAGAATTTGCGCCGGACCGTCCAGATTCGCGGCGACTCGATCCGCGAACCAATCGACAATCGCGCGGGATCCCTCCGGCACAGTGCCAGCGTATACACTGCCCGGCGCACGAGATGCGTAGTGCGGGACTGGGGAAACGGGGGCATTGGATTTTGGCCGGGGTGATATTTGGGAACGGGCGGCGGATCGAAGGTCATGCTGGCGGGATAATTGCTGTAAGTTACGCTGGAGACGGGCCGGGTTGTCGGCATACAGTTTGCGGAGGTGGCGCGCCTCTCGCCGATACTCGTCGCAACCGGACATCCGGCGCAGTTTAGCAAGCCGCAGCTTCGCGCCGCTAATGAAAACTGCGTTCGTGACAGCTATAAGGGTAAACCGGAAACAGGTGAGGGGATATGTAGCGGCAGTCGGGGTGATCGCGGCCGGGCGAATCAGTGGCTTGGGCGGGGGACGAGGGAATTGGGCCTCATCCCTGTGCGGAAACGAGTCGTTCATGAAGAAATTCCTCAGACGTCTGCTCATCCTGGCTGTGGTCCTGGTGGTGGTTGCGGTGGTGCTGCCGCTGTTCGTGCGGAGCCGGATGCGCTCGGTGCCGACGTGGTATCCGCGAAGCACCGCGGACCCGGTCGCCCGCGCTGCCGCGGCTAATCAAATGGACCAGAAGCTGATCGCGATGTATCGCGACGCGAGGGAATCGGCACGGGAGTCGGAGATTCGGTCGCTGCACGCCGCCTCGGGCGCGCCGCCCGCCACGGCCCCGTCCGGGCCGGTGAAGATCGAATTGACGGAAGAGGAAATCAACGCGTTCCTGGCGAAATGGGAGCAGAAGTTTGGATGGAAGGAACGCGTAAGCAGCTTCCTCACCGACCCGGTGGTCGTGCTCGAAGACAACGAAATCATTCTCGCGGGCACAGTGAAGCAATGGGACACGCTGCTCAGCCTGCACTTCGACGTGGGCATTGAGAAGGACGGCAAGCTGTCCCTGAAGCTGGCGCGGGTGATGGCGGGAACGCTTCCTCTGCCGCGGTCTTATTTCAACGGGTATACGCAGAAGCTGATCAATGCGATGTCGAACAAGGTTTCACAGCTCCGCTCGGAGGCGGACATCGACGCGTCAGGCTGCGCCAACGGCCCGGCGGTTTCGCTGGCGATGGCCGAACTGCTCGAGCATTCGCTCCAGGACGAGCCTTCCGACCCGGTGCTCTTCCTGCCCGAGACCATCGGCCACAATTCCCGCAGCCTGCCGGTGAAGGTCACCGGCGTCGCCGTCGTGAATAAGACCCTCTCGTTGTCGCTGGAACCGATGACCGTGGAGCAGCGCGAGGCGCTGCTGCGCCACCTGCGCGGGCCGGCCGACCCCACCGAAACCGCGATGGGCCAGCCCGTGCATTGAGACGGGGAAGCGTGGGAGCCCGGCCTACATCATCATGCAGCAGACCGGCATGCCGTTCATCATCATGCAGCACATCATGCCGGGCATCATCATCTGGTTCAGGCAATCGCAGCAGGCCTGAATCATCTTTTCGCAATTCTTGTCGCCGCTCGTGCAGGTCATGCGGCAGCCCATTTCGATCATTTCCATCTTGCACATGCCCATCGCGCCCACGTTGCAACAGCAGGTCATCATGCCGTTCATCATGCAGCACATCGAGCACATGCCGCCGGCCATCATGTTGCAGAGGTTCTGCATCATCATGGCGGTGGTCTTGTCGGGGGCCGTGCAGGTGACCATCATGCCGCCGGGGCATTTCTCCATTTTCATGGTGCAGCGCGGGGCCATCATGGCGGGCATCTGACCCATCATCATGCCGGGCATTGGCATGCCCATCGTCGGGTTCATCATCCCCATGCCGGGCATCATCGAGCCCATCGGCATGCCGCCCATGCCCATGGCGGGCATTCCCATCATCATCCCACGATCACTGGTCATGCTGCTCATCACTGACTCCTTTTCATGCCGCGTGTGCGGCTCTTGGGTCTTAAGGTGCGGTATCCACGAAGCCGTTTACTACGCGAATCACCTTAGCGGCCGCAGCGAGGGCATGGCAAGCGCAATGTGCTCTTTGTCCAAATGAATTGGCGCGGTGGAGAACTGTAACTAATTGATTTCATTGACCTTAAATTACCCATATTAATGTAGGAGTTGTGGGGGTCAATGGGAGTTTTGTCTAGTAGACCGCGCACGGAGCACCGATTTCCGTGTTGACGCGCGACGGTTTAAAGAATATCCTAATCCTATTGCCTATAAAACAGATGGCATTTATAGGTTATTGGAGAATGTCAAAGATGAATGAGCAGCAGATCAACGGCGGACGGACGCAGGCAGCCGGGTTGGCATGGGAACAGGTTCAGCCGCAGTCGGCCGAGCTTGTTTACTGCCCGGTGTGTCCGTCCATGGCCGGGGGTCTGTCAGCGTGGGCATGGATTTATCAAAGTGCTTACGTGCAGGCCCAGGAGTCAGTGCGCCGGGAGTTGTGGCTGCGCCGAATGCAGCCGGGCCTGAATTGACGGGTGTCGTATGAACCTCTCCGTACCCGCGCCTACCCGCGAATCCGCCGACTCCGTGCTCGCAAAGAACCTGGTGGTCGCCCGGACGGTCGCGGGAGTGACGCAGCAGGAACTGGCGTCGCGCGCGGACGTCTCGCGTGCAACTGTCGCACAGATCGAAACCGGCTCGAGCGACCCGCGGCTGTCGACCATCGTCGAGCTGGCCAACGCGCTTGGAGTGCCGCCTCTATTCCTGCTCGTGGCGGCGGAAGATGTCCGGGCGCTGTGCGCGCTGCACATAGGCGCGACCGCCAACGGATCGGAAGCCGGCAGACCGCTGCCCGTGAGCCCCGTCGACGTGGAGCGAATGCAGCGATATTTGCGCACGGGGATGCTGAAGGACCGGCTCCGCGCTGCCCGATTGGGGGCGGCCGTGGCTCGGGCGGCGGGGCATGATGATGCGGCCGTCTTAATCGGGGCGGCCATTTTCTCCGCCGTCCAACCAGGACCGGGAACGGCCGCCGGCACGGCACTCGGGCAGCAAGTGGCGCCCTTGAACGCGAATGCGACGTGAGCTGACGCGCGACTATGAAGGGGATCATGTCAACTCTCGCCTTGACTCAAGATTCACGCTTAGGGAGACCGGAATTCATGCAGGGCTTCGCGATTACAATCAACGGCCAGGAGGCCGAAGCACGTTCGTTCGATCATTCGATCGTCATAGGACGGTCCTCCGACGCTGATTTGACACTTGGGGATACGGAGGCGTCCAGGCAACATTGCCGGATCGAAGCCTCCGACGAAGGGTGGGTTGTGACGGATCTTGCCAGCCGCAATGGAACATTCGTCGGCAAGGAAAGAGTCAATCGGCAATTGCTCGGCAACGGCGACGTGGTACGCGTCGGCAGAACGACGCTTCATTTCACAGACAACGCGGCGGCTGACATTGGAAACCGCCCCAACACGATCGCTGCCGCCGCTGACATGGAAGCGGAAGCGCTCCGACTGCTTACTGAGGCCGCATCAGGTGTCGATGATTCATTCGCCGGCGTTTCGGTGCTGGGCGGGGGTGATGGCCCCGCTCCGGACGATTCGACCGAAGAGGAAACGCCAATTGCGCCGAACATATCGAATGTCCCGGCATCGCCAACCCACACCGCGCTTCGTGGCGGCGGATCATTGTGGGAAGCGGCGATTTCCCGGGCCGCGCAAGCCGCCAACGAACATACTGCCAAGCCGCCGCGGGCCGCTGGGGCAAAGGCAGTTCCCGCGAGTCAAAAGTTTGCCGACCTGCTTTCCCGGTTGCGCGGTCCCCATGGCAATTCTGACAACGCCTGGTATAGGCGCAGCCTTCCTGCGCCGGTCTTCGTGGTCGCCGCCGCCATCGCCCTGACGCTGATCGGCTGGTCCACTTACTCTGCGGTTTTCTCAGGCCCAAAGCGGCCGGCCGTGCCTGCTCACGCCCACCACGCACAAACGCCTCTCGAAGACGAGTGATTCATTCCGCCATCTTTCAAATGGCAAGTACCTAAATGGTCATGCGTGATTGTGCGATTGTGGTGCAGCCTTTCAGGCTGCAAATGCAGGCTGAAAGCCTGCACCCCCCAATATACGAAACGTGCACGGTATTTGGCCGAACGACCATTTAGAAATACCGCTGGAGCCTCATTGCGACCGGCCCGCCAGGAAAACCTGACGGGCCGATCGGCGGCGGAGAATGAGGATTGTTTCAGATCCTCCGGCGGCGGAGCACGCCGAGGGCGGCGATTCCGATGAGCCCCAGGCCCGTCGGCTCCGGGACGTTGCCGATCTGGATGCTCTGGCCCTGGACGGTGTCCACGCCGTGGGCCGCGACGTTCTTGTTGGCGTTGGCGTCGGTGAAGAAGTACTGCGTGTTGAGGATCGCGAAGTTCTTCGCGTCCCCGCTGATGGTGATGCTGCCGCCGGTGCCGGTGTAGGTCCCCTGGCCGACCAGGGCGGCGTTGGCCCCCGAGGAGCCGTAGCTGACGAACGTGTCGCCCACCTGCCCGCCGGTGACGCTGGGGTTGCCGAAGCCGTGGGCGAGGTTGTCGTTGGTCACGGTGGGGTCGGGGTCGTTGAAGTACTGCACGTCCTGCCCGCCGCCCAGCTGCACGTCGGTCCAGGAGGAGGGGCCCGAGCCGGAGACGTTGTTGTTCTGCACGAGGTTGAAGAACCCGGCC
>JAQGHH010000123.1 GCA_028288945.1 Phycisphaerales bacterium | reverse complement strand
CCCTCGCCGACTACCGCGGCAAGCCGGTCGTCATGATCTTCTACCTCGGCTACGACTGCCTGCACTGCGTCCAGCAACTCCACGCCTTCGCCCCCGCCACAAAGGATTTCGCGGACGCCGGCATCTCTCTCGTCGCCCTCAGCACCGACCGCCCCGAAGCCCTGCGCCGCGCCGTCGAAGCGGCCAAGACCGACGGCGACTTCCCCTTCCCCCTGGCGTCCGATTCGTCGCTCAAGATTTTCAAGGCCTACCACGCCTACGACGATTTTGAGAAAGTTCCCCTGCACGCCACCTTCCTGATCGACGCCCAAGGCCTCGTCCGCTGGCAGGACATCAGCGCCGAACCCTACACTGACACCAAATTCCTGCTCGACGAAGCCAAACGACTGCTCGCCCAGCCGGCGGCCCGCGGGTGACGGACGGTTCGATGCTCATGGCGAGTGCGGAAACATGTAGGATGGGCGTACTCGGCCACTGTCTGCGTAAAGCATTGCCCATGCAATCAAACGGTGGGCGGGTACGCCCACCCTACGTGACTGATTTGCTCCGCTCTTTCTCTGTGCCCTTTGTGGCCTCCGTGCTCTTTGTGTTCCATTCCCTGCGTTACCCTGCTATTGCGTCAGTGACGGGGCTTTGAGATTCGGCATCAATTTCAAGACGTGCCACATCGGGGCCGCCCTTGATTCCGACGGGCGGCCCTCGAAATGCCCCAGCACCACGCCGATCACCCGGCCGTCATCCGCCAGCAGCGGCGCGCCGCAGTCGTTGGGGCCGATGCGGGCGTTGAAGGCGATGTCGCGGCCGAAGTTTTCCCAGTTCTCGAACACGCCGTGGGTGATTCCCCCTTCGCCGACGACTCGCACGTGCAGGCCCGGATTGATTTCGTCCTCGTACGGCCGCAGGGCGGGCAGGTCCTTGCCACTCACTCTCAGGATCGCGACGCCCGAATCACGGTCTTCCTGCACCAGATCGGCCGAGACTTCTTTCCCACCGGGCATGCTGACGCTGACGGCCCGGTTGCCGTTCACGACGTTGGCGCAGGTGATGACCAGCCCGTCGGACGAAACGACAAACCCCCGCCCCTGTGCCGCCGGGCCACGGTCTGATGCCGCGCCGCGAATTTGTATGACCGCGGCCTCCGGATGCAGGAAAGTGGACACCGGTTTGGGGCCGCAACCCCCCACGGCGATCGTCGTCAAAACCACAATCAGCGCGACGTGCCATCGTTGAATCATTTGGAGTCTCCCGGCGACACGCGGGCTCCCCCATCATCCGCGCGTTCAAGTGCGGCCGTGAAGATACGGCCCCGCGCCACTGCCGCAAGCAAAAAGCCCCCGGCGAAAATCGCCGGGGGCTTGTGAACTGATTAGCTGCGCGTCGCGAAGAACTAATCGATCTTCGTGGCGGTGATGATCTTCTTGCCGTCCTTCTCGCTGACGGTGCCGGTGACGGTCACGTCTTCCTTGGTGGTCTTGCAGATCGTCCCGTGGAACTTCTTGGCGACGGCGTTGTCAGTGAGAAGATAAACGACTTCCTTGCCGTCTTCCTTCACCTTCAGGGCGTCCTGACACTTTTCGGTTTCCTTCAGCTCGCACTTGGCACAAACGGCAGTGCCCTTAAGCTTGACTTCCTTCGCGTCTTCCTTGGCAAAGGCGGGTGCGTAGGAAAAACCGACGAGCGCGGCGAGCGCAACGAGTGATACCAGCTTCCGCATAACAGGCTCCTGTCCCAATTAAGGGAGATATGTGTTAGCGGGGCCGGCGGGCGGCCTCGCCTCCGCGTCAAGGGCGATGATTTCAAATGCCGGCCACACCCGCCCAAAAGCATGGCCCGCGCCAACTTTTTCTACCACGAATCGGAACAGATGTTGCCACACCAAGCCCATCAACGCAATGCCCAATTTCCCCATAGCACGAATCTGCCCCTCACGGCATAAGCGCCGTGTGCGGCACTTCCGGAAAACCTTGCGGTGTTCTTCCGTTCCCTGGCGGGCGGACGCGCTATACGGTCGGCGCAATGGATGACGGATACGCACCTCACAGAAGCCTCATTTCCGTGATCGCCATCATAGCGGCGGCCGCGAGCTTTCTTGTTCATTCCGGGGCGGCGGGGTTGGCGCTGGCCGTCGTCGCCATCGTACTCGGGGCGATCGGGTTTCTTCTGTCGCTGTCGTCGGCGACGAAGGGGGGATGCCTGAGCGTCGGCGCGGTGGTGCTGGGCATCGTGGGTGGGATCGGCGGGATCATCCGCGCCCTGTGGCATTTCGGGCGTCATCTGTAGTCGGGGAAATCTTAAACAAACACAGAACTCAGGCCAGCGCCGGCACGCCCGCGGCTTCGCGGAGCTTGGCAAGGGCGAGCTTTTCGATCTGGCGGACGCGTTGTTTGGAGAGGCCCAGGCGCGTACCGACTTCATCGAAGGTGGCGGGCATCGTGCGGTCGCCAAGGCCGTAATGTGCGAGCAGGACGGCGCGTTCGCGGTCGTCGAGGCGCGAGAGAAGCTGGCCGACTTGTTCGCGGTCGGCGAAATGCTCCGCGCGGGTGGAATGGCGCGGGTCGGGGATGGAATTGAGGACGCCGTCCTCGGAGCCCGCCGAGCGGTGGGCGAGCATCTCCGGAACGGTGCGGGCGAAGCCCTTCATCAGGGCGAAGGTGGCGTAGGTGCTGAAGCGGTGGCCGCGGTGGGTGTCGTAGCTTTCGACGGCGCGCATGAGCACGAGGTTGCCTTCGCTGACGAGTTCCATGAGCGACATGCCCGGCCGCAGGTGCTTGCGGGCGACGCTGACGACCAGCCGCAGGTTCGCGCGGACGATGGCGTTTTTCGTTTCGACGGCTTTGCGGAAGTGGTCTTCCAGCACGCCAAGATCGCGCCCGCGGGCGAACTGCGGCTCGAGCTTGCGGCGGGCGGTCACGAACTCGAACTTGTGATAGTTGAACTTGAGGAACAGCGCCCGCTCTTTGGCGGGAGTGAGCAGCGGCGTGCGGTATAAATCCTGCAAGTACGCCGGCAGATCGCGCGGCACGCGGCGATCTTCGGGCCGGTCCTGCGACATCAGATCTTCCTGGGCTGCGATCGTGGCGACGGCGTCGGCCGCGTCGGATTGGTGGTAGAGCGGGTCGTCGATGAACTTGACCTTGCGGCGGTTGAGCTTCGCCAAACGCTCGTCCACGATGACGCGATAGACGGCCGTCCGCGGCCGGCAGACCCGCCGGGCCAGGGCCTTGAGGGCCAGCCCGCGCCGGTAGCCGCGGAGGATGCGGCCGCGGTCTTCTTCGCCGATCGATTCTTCCGCGTGCGGGAAGATCGCCGACCCCGCGTGCTCCTGGTCGTGCTTGCGGAGCGTGTGCAATACAGTGACCGGGGAGCGGTTGAGCTTTTTACCGATGCGCCGGGCGATTTCATGCGTGCAGCAGCGGCAGCTATTTGCCAGGCGGCGGGCGCGCCGGATGATCTCCAGCCGCTCGACATCCCCCACCTGCGAAAAATTCATCCCGCGGGCGACCTGGTCCTGATGCGACGCGAAGAACCGCTCGACACTGGAGAGCAGGAACCCGACGCGGCGCTTGCCGTCCGGGAAAACGAACCGCCGGGCCGGGAGGCCCTTGCGGCGCCAGCGCTGGATCGTCTTGCTGGTCACGTTGAACCGTTCGGTCACGTCCTCGATCCCCAGCACCGGCTCGGCGAGCGATTCGGTCTCCACATCAAGCGTCTCGCTCACCTTCTCGATGAGCAGACCCAGATCGTGCTGCAGCGCGAGACCCGTGAGCAAATTCTCGCTCACGTGTTTGGGGCGGTAACCTGTAATACGGAACACAACGAAATCGAGCGGGTAGGCCTTGAGCGACTCGATCGTGTGGAGCAATTCCTCGGCGGCGGTGATTTGCAGGGCGCGAGTTTCCTGCGGCGTAAATTCCAGTTGCCGGGAAAGCTCTGCGAGGCTGTCGATCCGGAACTTAGCCACGGTGCTGATTATCTCTACGCGCGTTCCAGCGGTCAAGGTTCTATAAACTTGGCGATGCAGGGGGAATCATCGGAATTTGCAGGGAATCTTCAGCATTTTGTGACATGGGTGATGGGGTTCGGAGATGGATACTGGGGAGAGCGACGGTGTCGCCGGTCCGACAGTCATATGCTACCTGTTGCGCCGTGACACGAATTATGCCACAGGTTGTGCTCCTCTCCGAGTCACTTCTGCTTTCGCGGCGGCAGCACGGGGAACCCTTCCCGGTGGGGCGGTCTGGGGCGCTTGCGAAATATCAACACCGCCAGGATCGCCGTCACGCCTGCCGGAAGAAACAGCAGGAGCATGAACCATCTCGAGATCATTAAATTAATCTACCGCCTGCAACGGCGGCGGGCGAACGGACTGCGCGCCCGAGTGGGCATTATCTGAGGGTGAACGGGAACGGAATGACCACCACCGCGGGGACGGGCTGTCCGTCGCGGAGCTCGGGGGAGAAATGGGCCTGACGGACGGCGGCGATGGCCGCCTCGACGAGGCGGGGGTAGCCGGGGTCTTCGATCACTCGGATCTGGCCGATCGTTCCATCCGCGTTCACATCGACCGAAAGTCTGACCGTCCCCTGCTCGCCATTGCGGAGGGAAAGGTCGGGATAGCGCGGCTTGGGAAGCGAGCGGTCGAGCAGGCCGACCGGCACACCGGGCACGCCGGAGCCGGGGGAGCCGGACGCGGCGCGGGAATGTGAGGCGGCGGGGGCCGCGCCAATCTGGGCGAAGGCGTTCGTGGATTGCCGGGATTTGCCGGTGCGGGTAATGCGCGGGGAAGGCCCGACGGCGTCGCCGCTGCTGGCGGCGGCCCAGTCGGAAGGAATTTGTTGCCGGGACGGATCGGGGCCGGGCGACGGCGCGGGGGCGAATGCCGCAGTCTCCAGCGCGCGGGAGGCTTCCGCGTCGATTCCGTCCTCGGCCTGCGCGAGCGTCTGCGGCGTCGCCATCGGCATGGCCGACTGCTGCGCATCCGGGCCGGCATCGGGCATCGCAGCCGTCCCGGGCAAATCGGCCGTGGCGACGAGCGTGCCCTCGGCTCCACCTCCAAAGGCGAAGCGCACCTGCGGCGGGGCGCTACGGAGATAATTGCGGATAAAAATGACCGCCGCCACCGCGACCGCCCCGTGCACGAGCAGCGAAGCGCCCCATGCGATCATCGAAGAGGAAAGCAAAAACGGCCCCACCCGAATGCGCTCGGCGCGCTTATGCCGCGGCGGCGGGAGGGGTGAAAGAATGTTGAGCTCGTCTTCCGGCGGCATCTCTTGCGGGCATTCTACGCGAGCGCGGAAACGTGTGCAGATTTGACCCGATCCCGCGCGCCCGTGCGGCGCGTGCCTCGGTCGAAATTCAGAGCGTGGAGGTCGCGGCTCTTTTACAACATTGCTTCGATCGGTGTCTGCAATTACCATAACGGCACCGGTTTTTTAATCCGCCTTGGGCCAAATCGAAGGAATTTGTATTAATGGGGCGACACCGACCGTCGAGCTTCGCAGTCGTGCTATGCCTAGGGGCTGCAATGGCTTCCGGCACGATTGCGGCCCCGGAAAAAGGTTCCGCCGACGCGCCCGCCGAGTCGGCACGGATCACGCCCAAAGCTCCCGTCCCCGATGCTTCCGCGCTGAAGGCTGCCACGAAGCAAGTTGATGCGGTCTACAGTAAAGACCTGGCCAACGCCAGAAATCCTGGAAGCAAGGGCGCGCTAGCTAAGAAAATGATCGTGGCCGGCGTCGAAGAGCCGGGCGGTTCGGCAACTCGGTTTGCGTTGCTCGCGCTGGCGCGTGATACCGCCGCGGCGGCAGAAGATTTCGAGACGTCATTTGCGGCCATCGACGAACTGGGAAAGGGGTTTCAGATCGAGGCATCGCAGATGAAGGCCGAGACGGTATCGGCGACGGCGCGGTCGCTGCGTACGCCAGGTGCGGTGGGAGGCCTCATCACGCAAATTGACCCGATGATCGAACAGGCACTGGCCGCGGATCGATACGAGCTGGCGCTGCAGGCTACGGAAAGTGCCCTGGCCGCGGCGCGGCATGTAAATGACCGGGGTCTCATCCAGGAGGCGACGGCGCGGTCGCAGAGGGTGAAGGCCATCGAAGCCGGGGACGCGAACGCCAGGAAGGCGCTGGGCGTGCTGGAGCGGGACCCGTCCAATGCCGACGCGAACCTGGTCGTGGGGCGGTTTCGCTGTTTTGTGAAAGGCGATTGGGAGCACGGCGTTCCGCGGTTGGCCGCGGGCAGCGATGCGGCACTCAAGCACGTGGCGACGCTGGACCTCGTCCGCCCGACCACCCCCGAAGTCCAGAGCGAGTTGGGCGACGCGTGGTGGGGCGTGGGCGGGAAGGAATCGGGGGACGTGAAATGGAGAATTCTGGACAGGGCGGCGGATTGGTATCGCAAGGCACTGCCAAACCTACCGGGGCTGAAAAAATTGACCGTGGAAAAGAAGCTTCGGGAATTCGCGGCCGTCCCCGGGCCCGATCGCAAATACGGGCATGAGTTGATCGTGCTCGCGCGCGGCGCGGTCGATCGGAGGGAGAACGGTGCGATCGTTCTGCATGACGGCGAGAAAGTGTACACCGCCGCCACGTTCGCGCCGCCGGTCGCATTCCGGATCGTGGCGATGACGGACTCAACGAACATCCGCATCAAGTACGCCGCGGATCAGATCATCTTCAATTGGGAGGGGAATCCCAACGAGTTGCGAATCGATGGCGGGCCGGCGGGGGGTAGATACACGGCGGGGGCAGGAAAAGTGCCGGTCAAGGCGTGGGTGGAAATCAACCTGGTGGTCATGCCGGATACGATGGTCATTTCGGTGGACGGGAAAGAACGGTTTCGCACCAACGCCGATTTTTCGCAGGCCGACATGCCGCTGCTCATCTTCCCCGTCGGGTCGATCGTCAAGGTCAAGTCGATCGTGGCCACGCGGCCATTGCCGAAATGAGCAATATTCGTCGGGCAGTCTCTGATGACGCGCAAGACGTGTTCCATCTGACATGCGCGTTCGCCACGACGTTCCAGCCCGAACGCGCAGCGTTTCAAACGGCATTTACTCACTTGATCGCCCAGGGCGACGCGCTGCTTCTCGTGGCGGAGTCGGAAGGCAGCGCGCTCGGATATCTCCTTGGTTTCGATCACTACACGTTCTTTGCCAACGGCCGCGTGGCGTGGGTGGAGGAAATTATGGTGCGGGAAGACCATCGGCGGGAGGGCATCGGCGGGCAGCTCATGGGGCGGTTTGAGGAATGGGCGCGATCGCACCGCGCAAAATTCGCGGCACTGGCTACACGGCGGGCGGATCAGTTTTATCAGGCGCTGGGGTACGAAGAATCGGCGAGCTATTTCCGCAAGCTGTTAAGCGACGACGTCTGAAGCGACGGGGACGGGCTGTTTCCTTTCGCGCAGGATCTTGCTTACCACCCATATGGTGCCGAGAGCGCCGCCGAGGTAAGCGCCCAAGTGGATGCCGAAGACCGCCATGAAGTTTGGCGGGCGGAAGAGGTTGTCATGGGCGAGGAGACGGAGTTCGTGGCTGGTCCAGGCGAGTCTGCCGTGGTAGCCGATCAGGCCCAAGGCGACGCCAGAGAGAATGACGGCCAGCAGTACGCCGGGCATGAGCGCGAGGAGCCGGCGAAAGGGAAGCTGCGGGCGGCCGGGGCGGGGGTTGTTGGCCAGAAGGAGCGCGACGCCGATGATCAGGCCCGCCGACCAGGTCGCGCGGAGGCCGACTTTTGCGGCTTCGGCGGTGAGAGGAACGACGGCCGGCGGCGTATGCGGGCCGAGGACGGCGGCGAGGTCTTTGCCGTAGTAAAAGTATTCCCAACTTATGCGGCACGTGATCGCGTCATTGGCCGCGCCGTAGGCCATGAGAATTGCGGTCGTGACTAAAAGAAACGAATACTCCCGCCATCGCCGGGCATTGCGGCCGTTGCGGTAAACGTCGGAGAGAGCGAGGACCGCGAAAATTGAAGCGCCGATCACGACGCGTGCGGCCAGGCCGCCGTCAGTGTGCAGCCACCAGTCGATTGACGCCAGCAGCAGGTTCACTGCAGAGCTCTCCATGACCGATCTTCAAGGCAAGACATCGCGCCAAGAACGCCAAGGAGCCAAGAGGCCAAGCAAATGAATTCGTTGGCCTCTTGGCTCCTTGGCGTTCTTGGCGCGATGTCTTCGCTCGTTCGCGAATAATGCTTCGGGCAGCCGACCCTTTTAGTTCGCCAGCGCCGTCCCGCACAAGCCTTCCAGCACTTTCAGAGGGGATTTCTGCGGCGCGACCATCGCGCGGATTGGCACGATGAACGTCTGCTCCAGCGCGAATTGCCCGGACAATACCGAATGCGGCACGGTATCGGTGTAGACCAGCCAGCACGATTGCGGCGGAAACTCCAGCCGCGTCTTGGGCCACTTTTCCTGGTAGTCGCGGTTCTCCTTCAGCCAGTCGTGGAAGTGCAGCATGAAATGGTCGTAGGGCGATCGGTCCAGGTTCTTCAGGCCGATCGACCGGAAGATCGGAGCGACCGTCCGCCGGAGCTTGCGGCCCGGGGACCCGGCGTACTTGGCGTACCGCGGCAGGCCCGCCTTTTGCGCCAGCTTTCCCGCCAGCGGCTCGAACGGCTCGGCGACTTCCCAAATCCGGTTGACCGCCGGGTTGATGTTCACGAACACGCGGAGGATCCGCCCGCCGTTGGTCGGGCGGGTGGGGAAGGCGTCCACGTGCATCAGGTCATTGCGCTTGTGGTACGCGAGGTCGCGGCCCTTTTCCTCGAGCGGGCGGTAGCTGGCGAAATCGAGCTGGCGGTCCTTCGCGTACGGCGAGAGCAGCCGGTCCACGAACTGCGTCACGTTCTTCGAGTAGCTCCGCATGATCTCATGCAGCCGCTGCGCGCCTTCGGGGTCGTCCGCGGCCGCGCCGCGCAGCGCATCGGTCTTGGGGCGGTAGGAGATGTTCTTGTGAACGCGCAAGCCGCTCTGTTTTTGCGAACGGAGGAACTCGCGGTCGGGGTCGGGGAGATCGAACGGCACTTGATCGAAGTACAACACGCCGCCCTCTTCGAGCAGCCGGCAGCTTTCGCGCGAGCGGGAGTCCGCGTCGGCAGGGTTGGCCCATCCTTGAGATGGGCTGTAGTCGGTGATGTGAACCCAGGACATAGCTGCCTCCGAAAGTGCGAATCGGCGTCGCCACCCCACCGGCTCCGCCGACAGAGTCCGCCGATAGCCTTATGGCGTCTTGGGCGGGATTGTCAAGGGAAACGGGCTC
>JAQGHH010000112.1 GCA_028288945.1 Phycisphaerales bacterium | reverse complement strand
GTGTTCGTCCTAAGCTGCCGCGTGTTCGGGTATGGGATCGAGGACGTGGTGATCAATGCGGTCAAGCGCCTGGCCCGGAAAAACGGCCTGCCGGTCATCGGTCCGTTCATGGAAACGTCGCACAATGAGCCGTGCAGAAAAGTCTACCCCAACAACGGCTTCACCTGGGACGGCTCGGCGTGGGTCTACAAAGGAAATGAAGAGATCAAAGACCCAGCTTGGCTAACCATCCGGTTCGACGATTGAAGCTCAATCTGGCAAGAATTGGCACAGAGACCACAAAGAACATAGAGAAGAAACAAGACAATTCATTCTGGCCTGCTTCTTGATGCTATATCTTCCTCTGTGTTCTTTGTGGTCTCTGTGCTATTGGTCCCCCGATTACCACAGCAAATCCGCCCCCTTAAACACCGGCCCGTCCGTACAGGCCAGCCGATACGCCCAATCCCGCCCCTTCAGCGGCACCGAATCGACTGGCTTGCGCACGCGAATGCAGCAACTCTGGCACGTTCCCATCCCGCAAGCCATTGCCCGCTCGACGGCGATCTGGCATTCGAGGCCGCGAGCCGCCGCGATGTCGGCGACGCGCTTCATCATCGGTTCCGGGCCGCAGGTGTAGAGGATGGGGGGGACGGATAGGACTGAAGACTGAGGACTAAGGACTGAGGCATCTAAGATCTCAGATTTGAGATCGCCATCTGAGATCCGAGATTTGAAATCTCTCTCTCCCCTCCCTGAACCCTGAACCCTGAATCCTGACGCGTCCAAATACTTCTCCAGCGCCTGCGTGACGAAGCCGCGGAACCCGTAACTCCCGTCATCCGTCGTAATCACCGACCCCACCCCGTGCCGGGCGAACTCGCCGATGTTCATCATCGGTTCAAAGCCATCGACTCCTAGTACCCTCTCCGTGGGCAGCACCGTCAATGGCAGCAGGTCGCGCGTCAGTGCCCCGCAGAACGCCACCGCACGGCGTCCGGCCAATCGCTCCGCCAAATAAAGCATCGGCGGAATCCCCACGCCCCCGCCGACGAGAACGGCCAGTCCTTCCTTCGCCGGCAGATGAAACCGATTCCCCAGCGGCCCCAGCACGTGCACATGATCGCCGACGTTCAACCGGCTCATCCAATCCGTCCCGACGCCGACGACGCGATGAATGATGTCCAACTCGATGCCGTCCGGCGTATCGCGCCGCCCCGCCAACGAGAACGGTCGCCGGAGCATCGCAAGCGGCGTCATCAACTCTTGGCCGCGAACGTCGGGCTTGCGCCCCGGCTCCCATTCCGCTTCGCGCTCGGGGCTGTACTCGACGTCCAAATCGCGGCAGGAGATCTGGATGAACTGCCCCGGGTCCGTCGCCGGAAATTCGCGCAGGCCAAGCACCAGCCGGTAGTGCTCACGACACAACGGAACATTCGCCACCACCGTGCAAACAAATTGATCGCGCCGCGGAGAGTTCATGGCGCGATTGTAGCGACGGAGGATCGGAAGAAAACGCGACGATGAAACCGTCGCATCTCCCCCTCCAAAATCAGTCGCAGGATAAAAGGAATTGCGGGATCGGCGCGGTCCCAAAAAAAGACTTCCGGAGGGGTGGCTCCTATCCACCTCCGGAAGTGCGCCACGGCTAAAAAGCCGTTAGACGAATGATGTATTCGATCTCATGCAGAGTCTGTTCGCTTCGGCCCCTCAACGAGTGCGACTATAACCCGCTCTATAAGTCGTGTCAATCAAGCTTTGGCTGGCTTCCGCAAAATCTTGGATGAATGCAAATGATTTATTGATAGGCGCTTACGACAAAAGATACGCCTGCTCTTCCGCTCGCCTGGGCCGCCCGGTGCTTGGGTAGTTTGTCGCCAAACTGCCCCGTTTTTGGTGGTAACTCCTTTACTCGCTATAGACTAGCGATTTCTGTACGCAACGCGCGCGGATCAGGAGCGGGAATGAAGCGGCTGGACGTCGTTATCGCGGTGATACACGCCTCAGGAAAAGTCCTGATCTGCCAGCGCCGCAAGGATGATTCCTTCGGCGGATATTGGGAGTTCCCCGGCGGCAAGCTCGAGCGCGGCGAAACGCCGACCCAATGCCTCGCGCGCGAACTCCGCGAAGAGCTCGCCATCGAAGTCGACGCAACCGAAACCTTCCCCCCCATCGAACACGACTACTCCACCGCGCGCGTCCGTCTCCTCCCCTACCTCTGCACGCTCATCTCCGGCGAACCGCGCCCCCTCGCCGCCCAACAACTGGAATGGGTCGAATCGCCGCGCCTGCGCGACTACCGCTTCCCCAGCGCCAACGCCGTGTTGATCGAGCAGATCATCGAGCGCCTCGCCAACACAAAACCCGCCACGACGCAGCCCGGGTCTGACTATTGATTTCGCCGCCCGCCCCTCGTAAACTCCCCGCCTGATTCGACCAAGGGCGATTAGCTCAGTTGGCTAGAGCGCAGGTATCACACACCTGAGGTCACAGGTTCGAGCCCTGTATCGCCCACTTCCCCCAACATGCCCGACGCGAGACGACCGCGCCTTCCCGCCGTTCATTGCCGGACGCGGACGACTTTGCCGCCGCCCGGCGGGAGCGTCAGGTCGGCGCGGGCGCCGTTCGCGGGAGACCACTTGCCGGTCGTCGCGTCGAAGACTTCCAGGTTCCCGGGACCGACCAGCGCGGTCCGCGCCTCCGCCTTATAACTGAGATTGACGACGACCACATGGGTCGGCTTATCCGCGCCGTTTTCCGACGTGCCGAAGTAGCCGAGCAGCAGGCCCTCGGCGTTTGCTTTTGGCCCGGCGGGGTCGAGGTGGAACGCCGCATCCGCGGGCAGGGGCACGCACCCCGCCTCCTTCATCGTCGTATGGTAGACCGCCAGCGACCGCAGTGGCTGCAGCTCCTTCGCCACGGCGACGAACTCCGGGTTGAGCGTCTTGAGCGTCGCGTAGATGGGCGTCGGTGTGCCGTCGGCGGCGGCGATCCCGCCTTCATGGCCGGCGGCGGTGTAGACGTAGTAACTGACCCCCTGCGCGCCATACGCCGCGGTTGTATAGACGAGATACCGGGTCTCATCAGCCGTCGGCACCCGCACCGACGGCTCCCACGCGGCAGCCTGGATGATGTTCAGAAACGGCACCCCGGCAACCTGCGACGCCTTGCGGACGAGGTCGAGGTTCAGGAAATATTGGTGCGTGTCTCCGGTCTTATAGAACTGGTAATGGTCGTAGCTCACCAGCGCCGGCTTCACCACGTTCAGAAATTGCTTCAAGTATTCGCGGTACGCAGCCGCGACTTCGCCCTTGGTGCCTAGTTGGTCGTTGGTGGCGTAGGTGGGGAATAGGTTGATGTAGGCCATGTGGGCCGGGTCGCGCTCCTTCAAGTGGGCGACCAGTTTCCCGAGGGCACCGAAGGCCCCCGCCGCCGGCTCGTCGATGATGTAGTAGGAATAGAACGCCGGGTGGGCGCGGACGCGGTCGATCAAGGCGTCGAGCTTCTGCCGCTGCTCGGGCGATTCGACGGACGCGGGCGCGAGCAACCCATCGTGCAGCATGCCGCGCAGGCCGTGCTTCTGGAGCAGGTCCAGATCCTTCTCCCCGCACCAGACGACGTTGAACCCGCCGTCGGCCATCTGCTTCGCCACGGCGTCGCTCATCGCCGGCCCGGCGTAGTATGTGACGATGGGCGTCCCGACCTTCCA
>JAQGHH010000097.1 GCA_028288945.1 Phycisphaerales bacterium | reverse complement strand
GCAACGGGGCAACGGGAGCAGAAAAATGACCGAAACCGCCACAGAGGAATGGGGCTCCGAGCAATCGCACCCGCACGGGCAGGATTCGCAGCACGCCGTCGCCCACGCGCACGCGGCCGAAGACCTGACGCCGCAGAAGCAGCAGGCGCTGCTCACGTTTCACCGCACCTGCTGGGAAGAGATGACCTGGCGGCGGAACGCCGGGTACCGGACCGTCATCCTCGGCCTGGCTTACTGCGGACTATTGCTTGCCATCATCGCCTACCACCCGCTCAGCCTCCACGTGCGGCTATGCCTGGCCGCGGTCATGGCGCTCGCTTCGGGCTTTGGCGCGGGGTATTTGACGGGCAACTACCGCGACTACATGAGTGCCGCGGCGCGGATGGTGAAGATTGAAGAGTATCTCGGGGCTTTCGAGCACGATTACCTCGGGAATCTGGGCGCGCTGATGCCCGAAGCCCGGCGGACATGGCCCAGCACGCCGCTCAGCCAGGACCAGGTCTGCCTCTGGTCGGTCATCACGTTCGCGGCGGCGGGCCTGGGGACCGCCGCGGCAATTCTTCTCATGTGACGGCACACGGGCTCAAGCCGCGGAGGCACATCGCCGATAAGATTGGGGAGAATCTCTATGGCCATTCAGATGATCTGCCCCAATTTACGCTGTCGCAAATACCTGTCGGTGCCGCCCGAGGTCCGCGGGAAAATGGTGAAATGCCAGCACTGCCAGCAGATGTTCCGCGTTCCGGACGGGGTGAAAAAGCCCGAGACCGCCGCCGCGAAGGCCAACGGGTAGCGCCGGACTGCGGTTGGATTCCTGCGCGAAGGGCGAACACGAGGTTCGCCCCTACTTTGCAGCCCCGTGCCAGAGTAGCATTGCGACAATGGCCGACACGCCCCCGCCTTCTCAGTATGTGACCCCCCTCGAATACCACGGTTCGACTCGCGCCCCTCAGTCCCTGCGCGCGCCTCAGCTCACGCGTCTTGGCGGCGGGCTTGGCGTGGCGGGATGCTGCATGGGGCTCCTGATCTTCTTCACCGCCTGCTCCGGCATGGGGGCCGCCGTGCGCCTGTCGATCATACCGATCGCATTGGGAGCCGCTGGCATCGTGCTGTCACTTGCCGGCGGCTTCACCGAACACAAAAGACTCCCGGAGGACACCGCCGTCCTTGCGGCCCTTTTTGCGGGGGCGCTATCCTTGATCGGCGGGTTCGTTGAGATGTCGGTGTGGATGGGATGGAGGTAGGCCCGTGCCGAAACGCATTTCCGGGCAAGAGTCAGAGAAAGACGAGTAGGAGTATGATTACGAGTACGAGTACGAGTAGGACGCGCGTTCAGGAGCGCCTCAGAGCGCGATCCTAATCTTACTCGTAATCGTAATCCTACTCGTCTTTTCCCCTTCCGCTCATAGGCCAAAACAAGCTTCGCCCCTACGTCTCCAACCACGCCGCCAGCAAATCGATCGCGGCTTGCAGATCCCGGCGGTGGATCGTCTCGGTAACCGTGTGGATATAACGAGTCGGGACGGACAGCGTCATCACGCGGAAGCCGCCGCGGCTTCTTTGCATGGGGCCGGCGTCCGTGCCGCCGCGGGGGAGGATGCTAAGCTGGAAGGGGATTTCCCGCTTCTTCGCGACGGCCTCGAATTCATCGATCATCGAGCGGTCGCTGATGGTCATGGAATCCATGACGGTCAGCGCGCAGCCGTCGCCCTGTTTGGTGACGCGCTCGTCTTCGGGGACACCCGGCGTGTCAACGCAGAGGGTGGTATCGATGGCGATGGCGATATCCGGCTCGGCGGTATACGCCGCGGGCCCCGCGCCCCGGCAGCCGACCTCCTCCTGCACCGTCGCGGCCAATACGACTTCATACTTAAGCTTCTTGGCCTTCCGCACCGCCTCGATGGCGACAAACGCCGCGACGCGGTTGTCGAGGCATTTGCCGCTGACGCACTGGCCGATCTCGCTGAATTCCTGAACGAGCGTGACGGGGTCGCCGATACGGACCTTCTTTTTCACCTCGTCCGCCGGGATGCACAGGTCGATGAAGAAGTCGGTGATCTCCGGGATTTTCTTCTTATCTTCTTCCTTCGCAATATGAATGGGCCTTCCGCCCGGGTTGAGCAGGCCGATGAGTTCTTCGCCCCCGGAAGTCTGGATGCGCACCCGCCGGGCCAGCAGATTGCGCGTGTCGAACCCCCCGGCGTTCTGGATCCGGACGAACCCCTTCTCCTCCACATGCCGCACGTAGAAGCCAATTTCATCGATATGGCAGGCGAGCAACACTTTCTTCGCCTTGCCCGAAGTAGGTTTCTTCGTGGCGATCAGGCTGCCCATCGGGTCGGTGCGAATGTCGTCGAATAATCCGGTGCATTCGCGCTGAAGGATCTCCCGCACGCGCTCCTCACGGCCGGGGACGCCGGGGGCTTCGGAAAGGCTTTTGAGAAGAGCGATGTTCATGGGCGTGGCTCCTGCAATGTTGAAGGTTCGTGAGTTTATACCTCTGAAGAGATAGGCTGCAACCAACAAGGGAGTTTGCTCTCGAGCAATGAGTGAGTTTGCGACGTGGCATGGGCGCCCCGCTCATGAGCTCGCGGCTATAGCCGCATGCCACGGGCAAGGCGCCCGTGCCACAAAATGTTGTTCGCGGAGAGGCACGTTTCTGATACGATCGACGGGGACACTCCGATGGGCGGAGGATCCATAAGATGCCATCGCCGCCCCCTATGGTCCCCACGCGCTTGAACTATGCGCCGCCGTTCCGCAATGACCTTCGCACGATTGCGCTTCGGCAGAAGGCCGTAATGTATTGCATCCTCGGGTATTTCCCGCTGGCCGTCGCGATTTTCGCTTTGCCCCCGGAATCACTCCGCGTCGTGGGCCTCCTGGCGATCGGAGTGACGCTCACAATGGCGGCATTCGTGTTCATGCTGTCCCTCGCGGTCTACAGAACGGGAATCGGCATCGTACTCGGAATCTTCACCCTGATTCCGGTTTTAGGATTGATCCCATTGGTCATCATCAACGAAAAGGCGACAAACATCCTGCGGGCGCACGGCATTCGCGTTGGCCTGATGGGGGCCGATTCCCGCCATATCCCCGGCCCGGGATAATCGTGTCAGCGTTAATGATTTGTGGTAGCTTGTCCCCACCATGAATTGCCACAAGGCGCGACCCGTTAGCGGATTGCTCGGCTTTTCCATCGTCATCCTTGCCGCCTCATTCGCGCTCGGCGGAGACCATTTCCTCACGATTGGCGGGGGCGATTCACCCGCCAACAACCAGGTTTCATTGGAAAAGAACGTGCTGTTCTTTCATCGGCTGCTCACGGAAACCGAAGGCAAGGACGTGCCGCAGGACGTGCTGTTTTCCGACGGGGCGGGCAAGACGCGCGACTTACAGATGCTCGCCCCGGACGATCCGCCGCGGATAAATCTGCTGCTCGCGCGGGTGTTTGCCGGGGAGAGCGAGCTGGCGTTTCAATTCCGCCCCCATGACATTCCGGGCGTGCGCGGTTCTTCCACCCGCCGCGGGCTGGAGGAGTGGTTCAACACCACCGGCGCCAAACTCGGCGAAGACGACCGGCTCTTCATCTACTTCACCGGCCATGGCGGCGCGGGCAACCCGGCGCAGAACACCACCCTCAGCATGTGGTGCGAACGGCCGCTGACCGTGACCGATTTCACCAAATTGCTCGACAAGATCTCCCCAAAAACGCAGGTCGTGCTGATCATGGTCCAATGCCATTCCGGCGGGTTTGCCAACGTCATTTTCAAGGACGGCAAGCCGGGGCCGGTGCTTTCGCCGGCCCGGCGGTGCGGGTTTTTCGCGACCACCTTCGACCGCAATGCGGCCGGCTGCACCCCCGACACCGTCGAGGAAGACTACAAGGATTACTCGACCTATTTCTTCGCCGCCCTCGGCGGCAAGACGCGCACTGGCAAGCGCGTCGAAGGGTGCGACCTCGACGGCGACGGTCGCGTCAGCCTCGCCGAGGCCCACGCGCATGTGCTGCTGCATTCGGACACGATCGACATCCCCGTCATGACATCCGACGAGTTCCTGCGGCAATTCAGCAAGGTCTCGGGCGAGTCGCTGATAGCGGTTGAAGCGCCATACAACGAGCTGCTCGAGCACGCGACACCGATGCAGCGGATTGTCCTGGAGGGCCTGTCGAAGGAACTGGGATTGACCACGCAAGGCCGGGCGACCGAAGCCTTGCACCTTGCCGAAATATTGGAGGCGCAGCGGAAGACCGCGGAGAACGAAACCCGCAAGCGCAACGACGAGCGCGGGAACCTCGCCCGCGACATCCGTTCGCGCTTGCTCCGGCGATGGCCCGAATTATCCAACGCCTGGCACCCGCGTGTCGCGGAATTGATGCAGAAGGAGGGCCCAGAGATTCAGCATGCGATCGAGTCGGACAGCGCCTACCCGCGCTGGGAAATCGTCCGCCGGGAGGCGGATGATTTTGACGAGAAGGCGATGGTGCTTGAGCGCAGATGGGTCAAGTGCAAGC
>JAQGHH010000073.1 GCA_028288945.1 Phycisphaerales bacterium | reverse complement strand
TGTTCTCGGCGACAATGCCGCAGGATATCCGCGACTTGGCGAACACGATTCTCCGCAACCCGACGACCGTGCAGGTCGCGCCCGTCTCGGCGACCGCCGATCAGATCGAGCAGTCCGTCTACTTCGTCGACAAGAACCGCAAGCCGCTGTTGCTGCGGCACCTTCTCAGCCACATCGCGACCGGCCGCACGCTGGTCTTCACCCGCACCAAGCACGGCGCTGACCGCGTGGCCCGTCAACTGTGCAAGGATGGTATTCATGCCGAGGCCATCCACGGCAACAAGGCCCAAAACGCCCGCCAGCGTGCCCTGGCCAACTTCAAGTCCGACAAGCCGCCTGTCTTGGTGGCGACGGACCTGGCGTCGCGCGGGATCGACGTGGACAACATCGAGCACGTCGTGAACTACGACCTGCCCAACGTGCCGGAGACGTACGTTCACCGCATCGGCCGCACCGGCCGGGCCGGCGCGACCGGCGAGGCGGTTTCCTTCTGCGACGCCGAGGAGCGTTCGTTCCTGCGCGCCATAGAGCGGCTGACCCGCAAGAGCATCCGCGTCCGCACGGACCACCCCGACGGCGCCCCCCAGGCCGCCGGGGCCACGCAGCGGCGCGAGCACGCGCCGTCGCACGAACGCTCGCACTCGCGTGAACGTTCTCCTTCGCGCGAGCACGCTCCCGCGCGGCGTACCCAGCATCACGAAGAGTCGCGCCCGGCCGCGCACCGTTCCCACGCCGCGCCGCACTCGCGCGCGGCGCAGCATTCGTCCCGCGACTCCGCGGCTCCCCGCCGGGAAGGCACGGGTTCCCATCGTGAAGGCGCGACGTCCGGCGGATCGCACCGCCAGGCCGCAGCCCCGCAAAGGCAGCACGCCGCCCCCCACCGCGACGCCGCTCCCCCGCATCGCCAATCCGGCCCGGCGCAACATCGTCCGGCCGCAAAGCATTCATCCGCGGCTACGCATCATCGCTCTTCCACCCCAGCCCATAAGCCGCAGGCGGGTGCCCAACCCGCCCCCGCGCACCGCCCCGCCGGGGCGACGCACGGCCCGCGAACCGTCACTGCCCGTCACCCTCTCTACGGCGCGAGCCACGCCCCGGCCCGTCCCGCCGGGAAAGTCTCGTCCCACGCCCAGCCGGTCGGAAAAGGCGTCATCCGTCACCCCAAGGCGATGAAGCCGGCGGGCAGATGAGTCTCGTGCATAAGAATAAGCCGGTGCGGTGAAATGAGTTTATCGCACCGGTAGTCACCGGCGTGGAGGTCACGTCCGCCGGTGAAGTCAATGCGTTAAACAGGGCTTGAGTAAGCTCTGACCAGGGAACGGCTTGCGCGGACATCCGCGTCATATCGAAATACTGCTGCAACCGGTCGGAAAACTCGTGCGCAATCGTGCAAATTCGTGCAGGTAACCCTATTGGCACGGTGGAAAATGGGGTTGCGCTCTGTGGGCATTGCACGCCTCGTGCGCGTCGCCATGCATGGCGCGCCAACGGGGGCGGTTCACGGCCCGAACTGCTGCACGACATCCGGGATGACCACCACCTTTTCCAGCAGGACGTAATTGCGGCCGCGGTATTCGGTGACCATGCCGGTCACGCGGAAACGCGAATCCCGGTTCGCGCCCATGACGGTGGCTTCCATCAGAGCGAGCTTGAGGTTGGGGAGAATGATGATCGGCGGGTCCTTGAGGTTCTTGCCGTCGGCGTCAAAGGTGAACTCGGACTGCGTGCCGTCCGCGTTATGCGTCAGGCGGCCCACGGCGTCGACGATAAACGTGCCTTCGCGTCTTACGTTGGTCGTGGGGACGTGCGGGGCGACGGCGCCTTTGCCGGTGGCGCGGTCGACCGCCGGCGGGTCCAAGGCCGGAGTCAGCGGCTTGCCCGCGGAAGATGTGGGCTTGAGCATGTTATTGAGCATCTGCTCGGGCGTGAGCGGAGCGGCGGCGTCCGCGGGCCTCGTCGCGGGGCCGGCGGAGGGCTGCGTGGCCGGGCCGGCGTGAGCGAGCATTGCCGTGCCCACGCACGTGAAAGCCGCGGATAAAGCCAGCGACGCGATCAGTCGTTTTCGCATTCCATTCCTTACGCCGGGGGCGGCCAGAGGGTCTTACGCCTTGGGAGGATACCGCCGAGTGCACGTGATGCAATCGGGACCATCCTTGGGATTATCGGCGAGGCACAGGCATGAAATGCGTTATTTCGGGATGCGCCTGCATGTCCGCCTCCCGTCGCGAAGGCACAAAGGCCATGGAGGCCACAAAGATCACAAAGAGAAGCTGGTCCTGCGTCCTTCTGTCCTCTTTGTGGCGTCCGTGGCCTTTGTGAATGGCGGGGCCGGCAGTCAGGCGGGCATCAAAAGTCTTCATGGGCGGCGTCGGCAGGCGATCACCTGCCGACACCACCCAAATTCAACGGAAGCGCGTGCCAAACCATCTGATTAGCGGGCGCTCACGACCTTCTCGTTTTGAATGGCAGGTGCGGGCTTTTCGAGCATCCGCTTGGGGATGATGAGGATCGGCACTGCCGCCGCGGGCCGGGTTGCGGCGGCGGCCGCCCTGGGCTCGGGGAGCACGATCGGCTCGGCCTGCGCGGGGACGACTGCATGGCCGTCAGGCAGCAACACGCGGGCGTTCATCAGATCGCGCTTGCGGAAATAACGCGGCATGTTGGCGCTGGCCTCGTTCTGCGCGTCGACGGGGGTGTAGCCGTAACTGGCGAGGTTCATGTACGGCGCGCAATCGGAGTAGACGATCGGCGTGAGCAGGACCCTTACGGTGAAGTTGTGCGAGGGGGCGTTGGGGCCGGATTCCAGGCAGTTGTAATACTTATGGACGTACTCGTGGACGCGGGGGTCTGAGCCGCCGTAGTAGTAGAACTGCGTCGCGGGGCTGTGGAAAGTCGGGTCGGTGCGGTACTGGTACTGCACCGGCTCGAACACGGTGGCGGCCGAGGCAACCGACGAGGCAGCGAGGGCGGCCGCTAATACGAACGCGCGCTTGAACATCTTTTCGTCTCCCGTAACAAGGTTGAGGGGGAGTCTAACACGTCCGATAAGCGGGCCGACAGGGAAAAATGATCACAGGTGCGCGCTTCGGATGAAGGAGGCGCGGACGGTAGCGGTTATGCGGAATAGTTGGGGTCGGTGCCTACGCCTGCGCGGGAGTGATAAATGGGGGAATGTGAAATCGAAATGTAAAAGCGGATCTTCAAGATGCGATGCGCCACACTTCACGCCGGGGCAAGCGGAGCGCCGCCGCGGATCACGGGGGCGCTGTGGTGGGAGAGGTCGATCTACAACGCCGCGCTCGCGATCAGGGGCGGCGTTTCGCTCGTGTTACTCGCTCCGCTTGCCCCGGCGTGAAGTTGCGCACGGGCCTCCCGCAATCGCGGTGTTTGGTGCACGTTTACTTACTCTGGAAGCGCTGCCCGCCAGGCGTCGAGGGTCATCTGGTCGAGTCCCTGCACACTGACCACTTTCCGCGCATGCGAGTGCCCGCGGGAAATCTCCACCTGGCCCGCCTTCACATCCAGTGCCTCGGCCAGCACCTGTACGACCGCCCTGTTCGCCTTCCCATCCTCCGGTGGCGCGCTCACCTGCACCTTCACCCCGTCGCCATACCGCCCCACCACCCGATCGCGCTTCGCGCCCGGCACAACCTTCACATTAAGAGTGGCACAAACACCAGCCAATCCCGCTCCTCTGCAGTCAA
>JAQGHH010000048.1 GCA_028288945.1 Phycisphaerales bacterium | reverse complement strand
TTGCGTCGAACTTAACCACGACTTCCGCCGCGAATCGGTGGGAGGAGATGGACTACGGCCCGTTCATCACGTCTTCGGTGACGATGCATCCGCCGCGGGATCCGGAGACGGTGAAGGGGGTGACGGTGAAGGGCGTCACGGTTCGGATCAATGACGGGCGGGAGGCGGTTTGTTTTGACACGAACCTTTGCCGGTACGCGGGAGGGTGGACGGGTGGGTGGTTGCAGTTGATGGGGACGCCGTTTGACGGCACGCACCGCCCGCCGGAAGGGTCGCGGCCGGCGGTGAAGGGGCAGATGGTGTTTGAAACGCGCAGCACTTCGCCCGGCTGGGGCGATCCGAAGGACGGCGGGTTTGTCGATACGCGCGAGGAGCCTTACCTGCCGTTGCCCCGGGATTGGGCGCACTACCGCGGGCTGTATGTCCATCACGATCACGTTGTCTTCTCCTACACCGTCGGCGACTGCTCCGTGCTCGAAACGCCCTGGTATGACGAAGGGCCCAATGGGCAGGGCGGGTTTACTCGGACGTTTAAGATTGGCGCGAGCGAGCATCCGATCACGCTGCTGGTGTGCGAGCAGACCCGCGCGACGGGCGGCGTCGGGCCTGCCGGGGGCAGCGACTTTTCAAAGAGTGAACTCGGCGTCGAGGGGAACCTCGCCGTGCTGGGGAATGTGGTGGCGGGGGCGGTCGGCCTGAAGGATGCGACGTTTCGCGTCGATCATTCGCGGCTGCTCCTGATGATTCCGGCGCATGGAAAGCCGCTCGGCTTTAAGCTGCTTCTGGGGCCGGCGAGCCCGGACGATCAGCAGAAGCTTCCTTACCAATCCGCTTCCTCCGTGGTGGATGTCGAGCAGTTCACCCATGGCGGGCCGGCCCGTTACCCGCAGACAGTGGAAACCAAGGTCGCACTTGGCACGGGGGACGGCCCTTATGTGGTCGATACGCTTACGCTGCCGGACGAAAATCCGTGGCATTCGTGGATGCGCGTCGGCGGCTTCGACTTCTTCCCGGACGGCAAACGTGCGGCCCTCAGCACCTGGAGCGGCGACGTCTGGATCGTCTCCGGCATCGGCGACCCGTCCGGCAAGCTGACTTGGAAGCGTTTCGCGACGGGACTGTTTCAGCCGCTCGGATTGAAAATCGTCGGCGAAGATATTTATGCCCTCTGCCGCGATCAGGTCACGATCCTTCATGACCTCAATGGCGACGGCGAAGCCGACTTCTACGAAAACTTCAACAACGACATCAGTGTCACACCCAATTTCCACGAATTCGTCTTCGACCTCCAGCAAGCCCCGGACGGGTCATTCTTTTTCACCAAGGGCGCGCCGTTGTTGGGGACTGACTATTTCGATCCGATCGGAAAGCATAACGGCTGCGTTCTGCATCTCTCGAAGGACGGCAAGAATCTCGAAGTCTACGCCACCGGCCTCCGCGCCCCCAACGGCACCGGCATGGGCCCGCACGGCGAAGTCACCTGCTCCGACAACCAGGGAATCTGGACGCCCGTCGACCGCCTGAACCTCATCAAGAAGGGCGGCTTCTATGGCTGCATGGGCACCGCCCATCGTACCCCCGCGCCCACCGATTACGACAAGCCGCTCTGCTGGCTCCCGTACCCGGACCCGGATAACTCCGGGGGCGGCCAGGCCTGGGTCAGCGGCGGAAAGTGGGGGCCGTTCGACGGCGCGCCGCTCTATCTCTCCTACGGCAAATGCTCGCTCTTCCACGTCCTCTGGGAAGAGGTCGATGGAACACCCCAAGGCGGCGTCGTAAAGTTCCCCCTCCAATTCCAGACCGGGCTTATGCGGGCCCGTTTTAATCCCGCAGACGGGCAACTGTATGTGGCCGGGCTTAAAGGGTGGCAGACCACAGCCGCCCGTGACGGCGCGCTGCAGCGTGTCCGTTACACCGGAAAAACAGTGCGCGACATCTCGGCGATGCATGTGCGGAAGGACGGGATCGATCTTACATTCACCGTTCCCCTCGATCCCAAGTCGGCGACGGACGCGGAAAACTATTCCGCCGAATGGTGGAACTACCGCTGGACTGCCCGCTACGGATCGGATGAATACAAAGTGTCCGACGCAAGGCAGAAGGGTCGCGACGCGGTGGAAATCAAATCCGCCAAACTCTCCGCCGATGGCAAAACCGTCGCGCTGGAAATCCCCGGCCTCAAGCCGGTCATGCAGATGGCGATCAAGCTGAACATCGAAGCGGCGGACAAGACGCCGATCCGGCTGGAAGTGGATCACACGATCAATGTAATCCCAAAATGAGACCGCGTATTCCGTGGCACGGGCGGCCCGCCCGTGGGTGGCGGTAATCCGCCGCGTCAAAACAAGCACGACCACAGATTGCCCAGATTGAAGGCATTGAATTCCCCTTGGCGACTCGGCGGGCTTGGCGCTTTGCTTTGCCCTTCTTCGCGTTTTTCTTCGCGCCATCGCGGCTTCGCGATTATCCGCATCGTGGTTGTTCCCAATGGGGTGGAAGAGGTCGCTGCGCTCGGGCTTTCTTCGATCCGAGTACAGATCGAACGTCACGGAGTACCGCGACCACGGGCAGGATGCCCGTGCCACTACACGGAGTACCGTAACACATGGGCGGGCCGCCCATGCCACGTGTGGCTCCCTTCGCACGAGAAGCACGATTCGACGATTACCGTTGTTCCCACAATTCGCTTACAATACGCCAACTCAGGTGTCCCCAACGAGGAAAGCCATCATGGGCCTGCAAGTGCGATTGCGTCATGCGCTGGGCGAGAGGTTGATGGAACTTGCCGACCGGCCGGCGGAGCGTCCGCTGGTGGTGGGGCGGGCGCGGGAAGCGGACCTCAAGATTCCTTCCGTGAGCGTGGCCTCGGAACATTGCGCGCTGTTCGTCCACGAGGGGAACTGGGTCGTGCAGGACACGAGTGACGGGGCGACATGGGTTAACGGCGAGCCCGTCGCCGGCCCGACGCCGCTCTACATCGGCGACGTCATCTCGCTGGGCAACGACGCCTCTCCCGCCGTCATCGAAATCGACCCCGCCGGCGTAGCGCAAGGCCGCACCGGCGAGCCCGCGCAGAGCAATGCGCCGGCCCCGGCCCGACCCGCGCCGTCGTCGGCGGGACCGCGTTCATTTGCCACAGCGACGCCGGTCGCGCAGCCGGGCGCGTACTATCAGGCCACGCCCATTGCCCCCCCGATTTCGCAGCCCGCGTCTTATACCCCTGAGGCTTCGGGTGAGGAGGGTGGGCTCATGGATTGGGGCCAGCCCGCGGCGGGTTCGTCGCAGAGCGGGGGCGCGAACGGACAAACGCCCTCCTATCGACGCCGCAGGAAGCAACAGTCGAGTGCGCCGCTGTTCATCGGCATTGTGCTTGGGATCGTCATTTTGGGCGGTACCGCATGGTTCGTCTATGGAAAGATGAACCCGGCTCCGCCGCCGGCCCCGGCAAAGATTGTGGTTCAGGAGCCCACGAAGCGCATCGCTAACGTCTTCGACGACATGAACCCCTCGGCGCCCAAGCCGAAGCCCCGAGCCGCCGTGCCCGCTTCCGCGGATATGACGGCATTGCCGCGGCCCAATCCGAAAACCGCACCGGCAAAGGAAGCTGACGCGGACCCTGATTCTTCCACGCAAACTCCCACCGACCCTCCGGCGCCTGGGAATCCCGCCGCCCCTGAAGGCCATGCGGACGAAAAGGCCTGGCAGGAGGTCGAGGCTGCGCACGTCATGCCCGACCAGGCGCAGGCGCTCATGAAGTTCGACGACTACCGCCGACTTCATGCGAACGACTCCACGAAAGACCTGGACGCGTATACGGATTTCGCGCTCAACCAGCTCTGGTGGCAGCGCGTGGCGCAGCTCGCCAAAAAGCGCGACCGCCTCCTTAAGGCGTCCGCTTCCCACGAGAAAGACCTGCGCGACGAGCCCAACCCCAAATTCAAGAAAACGCTCACGGACGAGAAGCAGGAGATCGACTCGCAACTGGCCAAGACGCAGGACTTCCTGAACAACGAAATGGCCTACACGGGCGACGAAGTGCCCGATGTCGCAAATAGCGAGATGATTGCAAAGCTCACCGCCGCCCGTGACGCCGACAAATACAAGGCATGGAAAACCCGCACCACCCGTTTCATCATCGCCCACCACGGCGCCACGCCTTGGGCCGGAGACGATTAACCAAACGGCCGATCGCCTACTCTGCCCAGTCAAGGTTTTCGAGGTGTCGCTGGATGTCCCCGGCACTTTGAAACCGCTGGAGGATCAGCGAATCGCGGAGCCCGCGGATGATGTTTTTGACGACCTTCCTCTGCGTCCCGTAGCGCTTGCGGCCGCCGACGAGGGTGTGAAAGACCTGCACGAGGTTCAGCACGTCTTTGTGGATTTTGCTTCGGGTCGGCTTTCCCAGGTCGAAGAAGTCAAGCAGCTTGACCTCGAATCCGATGCCCTGTCGGCGGATCATGATGTTGTCGTCGTGGATGTCGCCGTGGTATTCGCCCCGGTCGTGGATGGGGGCGATCCCCTTCACCAGCATGTGCAGGACGTGAAGCGCCTCGAAGGTGCTCAACCGCTGCTGCGGTTGCTGCGACAAGAACTCGCTGAGCTTCTGTCCCTCGACCAGCTCGCTGATGACCACCATCACCTTTTTCTTCTGGACGTAGGCGATCTCCTGGTGGTGGTACTGCATGAGGATCGTGCAGTGGCGCAGGGCGTCGAGCTTTCGGGCGTAGACGATGGCCGCCTTGCCCATGGGGTCGCGGTGGGGGTAGTAAAATTTTGCCGCCCGGCGGATGCCCGTCGCGCGCTCGACGATCGCGTAAACCTCCCCCTCGTAGCCGCTTCCGAGCTGCACTTCGATCTGATATTTGCCGGCCACGCTCCGCCCGGGCGGAAAGTCGAAGCGTTTGACCTTGCTCGGGCGGTACATGGCTTCCATCATTCTGCCTCGAGGTCTGGAGGTCAACCGAACCGTGATTAAGTGCCAATTTGCCGATAAAACCGCGTGTCGGACGGGCCAATTGTGCGGACTGTAGGAGCGAGACAGGTCCGATAATGCGGGTATTCGAAATCCCCCGCGCCCGGGCCGGAGGACCGCCACGCACGCTTCGCACGGCCTGCCCGCCCGCGTACAGTAGGGTTCATGAGCAGCGAGAACTGGATCGCCCTGTCGCCCGAGCCTCTCGACTCCGCGTCGGCGGCTGGGTTCGTTAGCACTCCCAAAGCGGGGGGGATCGCGGTGTTCCTTGGGACGACTCGCGCCGAAACCTCGCCCGGCGGCCTGTCCCTGCTCGCGTTGGATTACGAAGCGTACGCCGAGATGGCAGGCCCGCAGCTCGCCGACCTCGCCCGGCGGGCGCGTGAGCGGTGGCCCGTGATCAAGCTCGTCCTGCTTCACCGCACCGGCCGCGTAGCGCTGGGCGAGCCGTCCGTGGTCATCGCAGTTTCGACTCCACACCGGGCAGAATCATTCGACGCCTGCCGCTGGCTCATCGACATGCTCAAGGCGGAGGTCGCGATCTGGAAAAAAGAGGTCTGGGATGACGGAAGCGGGACATGGATTCACCCATGACCCGCAACAATACGGCGGGACTACCCAACAACTGACAACGGACCACTGACAACTACCCTCACGCTTCCCCTATAATCCCCGACCATGGATCCTCGTTTCACGATAGTACAGATTGTTTACTGGCTGGCGCTGGCCACCTGGTTCGGCGGCGTGTTGTTTATCGCCGTGGCCGCCCCGATCATCTTCCGCACCGTACGCGAGAGCGACCCAACGCTGCCGGCCGTGCTCAGCGTCAACATGGAGGGCCAGCACGCCACGCTGCTCGCCGGCTCCATCGTCGCTAACCTTCTGCGGACGTTGCTGCGACTTCAACTGATTTGTGGCGCGGCCATTCTGCTGGCCCTGATCGGCCAGTGGGCGCTGCTCTACCCCGCGCAGCTTTACTCGCTCGTGATCCGTACCGCGCTCTACCTCGCGGCGGTTATGCTCGCCGTCTATGACTGGCGGGTGGTTTCCCCGCGGATTTACAGTTACCGCCAACAGTACATCGACAATGCCGACGAGCCCGAAATCGCCAACCCCGCCAAGGAGCAGTTCGACCGCTATCACAACGAAAGCGTGACGCTGCTGACGATCGAATTGGCTGTGCTGCTGGGCCTCGTGCTGTTCAGCGCCAGCATCGGCCCCCTTTATTCGTCCTTCGCCCCCTTCGTTCCGAGCAAATAAGGTCGTCCTTCCACCCTCGCCGGAGTCCGCCCCATGCCCCGCGCCCCGTCCCGCAAGACCCTCGATCGGCAGCAGCGTGTCGCCGCGATCCTGCCGATCTTGAAACGCACTTATCCGCAGGCCAAATGCAGCCTCGACCACTGTACGCCGCTGGAGCTTCTGGTGGCGACGATCCTCTCGGCGCAGTCCACGGACGAGCGCGTGAACATCGTGACCAAGGACCTGTTCAAGAAATATCGATCCCCCGGCGACTACGCGACGGTTCCCCAGGAGCAGCTCGAAAAGGACATCCACTCGACCGGCTTCTACCGCAATAAGGCCAAATCCATCCGCGGCATGGCCGCCGCCCTTTTGGAAAAGCACGGCGGGAAAGTTCCGCAAACGATGGAAGAACTGATCGACCTCCCCGGCGTCGGCCGCAAAACGGCCAACGTCGTCCTCGGCAACGCCTTCGATCTCAACGTCGGCATCACCGTCGATACCCACGTCACCCGGCTGGCCAACCGCCTGGGGCTTACGAGCCACACGACGGACGCGGTCAGGATCGAGCAGGACCTGATCCCGCTGGTGCCGCAGAAGGACTGGGCCCTCTGGTCTCATCTGTTGATCCATCACGGCCGGGCGATCTGCACCGCGCGAAATCCCCAATGCGAAAAGTGCCCGATTTTCGATTATTGCCCGAGCGGGCCGAAATTCATCGCGGAGCGGGCAAAGAAGGAGGCGGCCCGATAGCAGTGATGACTATGGCCTGCCGAACACGCCCACCTGCACAATGAGATATCCAAGGCCGCCGATGAATGCCATGAGCGAGATGATCTTTCCGATGACCGCGTAAGCCGACAGGTGATAGATGTTGCCCCAGAAGTAATGGCAGTGAAGGAAAGTGCCCATGCTTCCCGCCGCGATTCCGTAAGCGAAGGCTCGCGGGCCGGTGAGCTCCAGCCGGTGGCCTTGATCGCCCATTTCCGCGTGTCTTGCCACGATGCAGGCAATGCCATAGCCGATGAGGAACAGGGGGAGAATCACGCCGCCAAACCACTTCTGGACGGGGCCTGAATTGGGGATGTCTTCCCAGTGGTGGTCGTACGCGCTGGCGTTTCGGTTGGGACTTCTCGGGATCATGCGGATGTTGCTCCCACCGCACACACTCTACCGGGAAGGGAACGAAGGCAGGCTTATAAACTTTCAGGATGATTCGCGTGCAAGGGCGTCATTCGCTCGTTTGCGTTGACCCGAATGCTGCGGTCGGGGCTTGCAGGTTAAGCCTGCCCATTCCCACCCTCGCCCATCGCCGGCAGATCGTTCAGGAAATCGATCAGCATCCGCAGCCTCCCGTGGTCGCGGCGATTGAATACAAAAATCAGCCGTGTCAGGCCGTCGAGGCTGGGCTCATCCGTCTCGACAGAAAGGGGGCCGGAGAGGCGGAATTCGCCGCGGGTCTTGATGTCGGAGAATTCTCGTTCGATCAAGGCGAGCTGATATTCCGTCGGGCGGCGGTGCAGGCGGATCACCAGATCATCGCGGACGTACCGCAGGCTGTGGTAGTTGCTGTAGAAGTGTTGGATCTCCC
>JAQGHH010000026.1 GCA_028288945.1 Phycisphaerales bacterium | reverse complement strand
ATTACTGCATGCGCCTCATCGAGGGGGAGGAACAGCCCTCCGAGGAATTAATCTACTCCAACGACGAAGAACGGCAGTTCGCCCGGGCAATCACACCCATGCTCTATGAGCCCGACCAGCTCAAGAGCGGGATGTACCTGGTGTTCAGGAAGGTTTGATCAAAGGTTCGAGCGCTGTTCCCGGCGGCACATCGAGTTGCCTTGGTTTGCAGCAGGTGGAAATTAAAAACGGGCCGGGTCGATGGCGACCCGGCCCGCTTCCTTTTTGGGCGTTAGCGTTTATGGATTGATAACGTCGACCACAGTTCCGGTGTCCCAACTGCCGAGCATGGTGTGCCCGTTCCCGTTCAGGGTATCGACATGCCCATTGAGGGCGTTGAAGGTGTTCGTGCCACCCCCGCCGTACAATACGGACCCGCCGCCATTAGACGCATACAGGGTGTCGTTCCCATTTCCGCCGACGAGCGTGACAGGGCCGGGTGCGCCGCGCCCGTCAAGAATGCAATTGCCGTTGCTAACGTACATGATCTCGATATCGGAATGGACGTTCTGGCCCTCGCCTGCGGCCCCGTCGTCGGCGACGTCATTGAGCCCGGCAAAAACGGCAGTGTTCACGTAGCCTTGGTAGCTGACGGTGTCTGTACCGGTGTCGCCATGAATGTCATCGCTATTGGTCTGGCCGACGCCGGCCGGGTTCTCGATGATGAGATCGTTCCCGCCGCCGCCGTGCAGCGCGTCGTTACCGTCGCCGCCGTCCAGGGTGTCGTTACCGTTGTTGCCCCAGAGTTGGTCATTTCCCGCGCCGCCCACGAGGCTGTCATCGGATGCCCCGCCAATGAGCGTGTCGTTTCCTGTGCCGCCCAGGAGAGTCACCGGGTAGGCAACCGCGCTCGCGTCAATTGTGCTCCCGAAGTTGGAGGCGTAGATGATTTCGACATCCTGGTTGACGTTATCGTTCTCGCCGGCGGCGCCGTCATTGACCAAACCGTCTAAAGTGACGTTTATGGAACTGGTCTCGTAGGAATAGACAAGGGAATCAATCCCCGTCCCGCCGGACAGGTTGTCACTGCCGGTGCCTCCATTGAGCTGATCATTACCGGCATCGCCGGCTAAGCCGTCATTTCCGGCTCCGCCGTTCAGGGTATCGTGCCCGTTTCCACCGTCTATCGCGTCATTTCCGCTGCCGCCCGTGATGCTGTCGTTGCCGTCGCCGCCGAACAGGGTGGCGTTTTGGGTGACGCTGCCGGCCAGGGTGATCGTGTCGTCCCCGGCGCTGGCGGGCACAGAGATACCGGTGATCGCCGAATTGGAGAAAGTCTGGGTCAGGCTATTGACGGTGGCGGTGAAAACCGAGCCTGTCACGGACATGCTGACCGTGTCATTACCTCCGGTGACTGCCACATTGAGGGTGCCGCCGCTGGTTGTCAGCACGCCCACGAGATCGGGGACGAGTTTATTGGCGATCGGAGTGCCGCGGCCGGTGACCAGGTCGTAGCCGCTCGCGGCATTATGCGTTCCGTTGCCGCCCGAGGTGATGTCATGGAAATCGCTGGAGGGTAATGCATAGATATTAGGCAGCGTTTGGGTCGGACCATCGAGAGAGCCGAAGCCGGCAAGCACTCGTCCCTGGTTGGTGATGGCGATCAGCGCGCCCCACGCCGGAGCCGAAAAGCTTGTGCCGCCAATTTGAAGCCAAGGCTGGAGGGGAGCATGGACGGTCGTGTCATAGCTGTCATAGATCGGCACACCCGTGGTCGGATTCGCGTCAAACGCCACATCCGGGGTTCCGCGTTTGGAAGTGGTGAAACCGGTCTGGTAGCTTGGAAGGTTCTCGTAAGCGCTGCTGCCGCCGCCGGTTGAGCTCCAGGTCGACTCCGAACTCCAATTGTTTGAGCCGTCAAGCGTCAAGGTCGTTCCCCCCACGGCCAGAACATTGGGGGATGCCGCGGGATATACGGCCGGCGAGCCGGCGTCCCCTGTCGCCGCGATAAACGTCACAGCGTGACCGACCGGGCTCGTGAAGTTCGAGTCGTCGGCGGTCTCGCCGCTATATTCCGCCGCACCCCAACTCATTGAGACGACGGAGACGCCCGAGAGCCCAGCTGCGGTTCTCACGCCAGTGTACATGTCGCTACGGGACGCGCTGTTCGTTTCGACGAGGACAATGGACGCCCCGGGAGCTAACGCATGCGCCCACTCGACATCCAAAGAAATCTCTTCCGCCCAGCCGCCGGCGCCAGTGTCTATCGCGGCATTGGTGGGGAGTGTCGACGTGCCCGTTTGATTCAGTATGGTCAGGGTCGGGTTTGGGAGTCCGAATTGCGCGTCGAAGTTGAGCAAGTCGCTGGCAATGTTCGGGTCGTTGTACGCGTCAACGATTGCGATCGTTTGGCCGTTTCCATTGGCGGTTGTTCCGAACCCGATCTGGTCAATTCCATAGGCCTTCTTAATCTGGCTGGGGGTAAAGCCATTCGGGCTGGCCGTACCGCCAACCGTGAAGGGCGTGACCTGCTGCTGGTGGCTTCTTTGCCACCAGACCCCAGGATGGATGATCGTGTCTCGATTATGGCTTGGATGGATGACTGCCGAAAGCAGTTGCCGCTGCTCCAGCGCCTCCACCGCCGCGGCGAGCACCGCCCGGCGTTTCCGAATCGCGGTCGACGAGACTTCCTGTCGCAAAACACGCTCTTTGTTAATTCGCATGAGGGTCTCCTTTGCCTGCAATAAATATTGCGAAATCATTAATTACAACCAATTCAGGCGACGAAACTGCAAACCATGGGCGCGTGCACCTCCCTTCGCTAGCCAATGGGTTCAAGATTTGGAGACGGAATCCCTGCCCGCCACCTCGAGCACTACACTCGGCACTTGGGGGCTTGCAATGCGATAGAAGAAGTGCCCCCTACAATCCGATCTTTTACCCCATCCTGACAATAGATGAGCCCGCTTACAAGCAAATTGTCGCGATTTTACCAATTTTTATTACGGCCCGATTATTCACGGGCGAACTGCAACGCCTTAACAGCACGGCCATCGGCCGCCCGGGCTTGTGCCAGTGCGTATGGCAGCTCGATTTCGTGCTCGCCGGCCTTTAGGGTTAGAGGGACGGACGCCGAGGTGAATTCAGTGTAGCTGCCGGGGATTGCCGCCCGCGCCACTTCTTGTCCGTCCGCGCTCAACGTCATGATCTGATCTTAAAGTCACAAGGAGCGCACCAGAACAAATCGTATTTCGTCTTGGGGCGCCACAACCTTTATCTTTGTTCGCGGCCCGTAGCCCCACCGCGCTTGCGTCAGATGTTGTTCCGGGAACGGCCCTTCGATGGCCCCAGTCCCGCGCCCGGCTCAAAGCCGGTAAATCCGGCGGGATCGATACGCACGAAGAGGTAGAGACTCCGGCCCGTTTTGCGGAAGGTGAACTTTCCGATCTCCTTGAAATCGAGCCGTGCCCGCGTCGCCGCAAGCAATTGGTCCTGCCATAGCGAACAGGGGAGGAAGTCGGCGACGAGGGTGGTTCCGGACTCAGCCGCGATGATGAAGTCGGCCCCGTCGAAGTCGTGGATCACCTGCTCCGGGGTTGCCGCGTATTCGTTGAACCACGCTCTTAGCGATATTTGTTCCTTCAGGGCTAGGTACTTCAGCAGGTCGTCGTTCATGTCCCCGATGCCGCAGAGAACGACGGTGGGAGTGGGGGCGTGCGATTTCTCGCTGTCGGGGATCGAGGCGTCGGGCGCGGGTGCGGCGACCGCGCCGCCGAAGGTGCTATGAGCGACGATCGAGTGGAATATGCCGTCGACGATCTGTCGACGGTTCTCCTGCCATCCGGTGGAGAAATTTCCGCCGCGGGTGGGCCACTGGAAAAGCCACAATCCCGATGCCGCCGCGGCTAGGATGAGTCCCTGCGACGCGGTCCGGGCCCAACCTCCACGCAAACGCCCGGCGACCAGCAGCCGGCCAAGGAGATAAATCACCAAAAACGCCAGCAGCGTATCGAAGGTGAGACCAAAGAACTCTTGTTTTGTTCGGATGGCCGTCGGAATGAGCCAGGCCAGCAGGACCATCAGCAACAATGCGGCCGCGCGTACGATGTCCCCACGGCGGCGCATCGCCAAAACCCCCAAGCCGCACACAAACAACATAATCAGCAGCAGCAGCCAGTGCCTGCCGAGCATGATCCGCCCGCCTTCGCCGGTGAGGTAATAGCTGATTTGCCGGCCGGTGCCCCCCTGATTCTGGTAGCTCTCCTTGAATGAGCCGAACAGGATCTCATAGATGTACCTGAGGATGCGTTTGCCGTCCAAAACGTAGTGCGGGAGGGGGATCAGCGCAAAGGGCACGAGCACGGCCGTCCACGCCCGCGCGGCGCTGCGTGCGTGCGGCGGGCTGCCGCCGGCGAGCCAGTCACTTAATGTCGCCAGCACCAGCGCCGCGACGCCGATCGCAAGTGTCTGCGGGAAAACCGGCGGCTTGGTCAGCATCGCCAGTCCGAACCAAACTCCTGCCACGATCTGTCGGCGCCGGCTGCCATAAACGAATGGCCCCCACAGCAGCGTCAGAACTCCCACGGACGTAAACAGCGCGGCCGCGTGGTCGGGTCGGAATTCGTGGACTGCCATCCCCACGAAAGGAATCCCCGCGATGAACGCGAAGCAGACCGCCTTCTGCCATAACGCCGCCCCGCGCAGCAGCCGGTCGGCCAGCAGGAAATATCCCAGCGTCAGAAGTGAGTTCGTCACGTACGGCGCCCAGTCGTGGTACCCGAACAACGCAAACCCCACGAATGCCATGAAGCTCGAGTAGGGCGAATGGGGTGGCAATGTCCGGTAGGTGGACACTAGGCCGTTGAGCCCGAAGTCGTACAACGTTTGAAGCCGGAAAAGCCCGTCGGCCAGATACCCGACGTCGTCGTAATACGGGAACAGCATCAGCCTGCCGTGCCGGAGTGAAAACTGAAGGATCACGAGCGTCACGGCCACGGCGAACGAAGCACTCAGCCCCCACCGAAATGCGCGCCCCTGCCGCGCGGGTCGCGCGCCGACGGCCTGCCCTCGTCGACGCTTGATCAATGGATTCCGATGACTTGATATGACTGTCGGCAAGTTCCCGGCCTTTCCCATCACCCCTGTTTCGGCCGGACTATACGAAGCAGGGCCGGTCTATGGAAGGCGGACCTTGCATTGCGCCGATAACAGGGTTAGATACCGGCCCAGGCGGGGGAAGACCGCACCGGCCTGTCGTTTCGGGAGTCGGCCCGCATGGACGCGAATTACACGCAGGAATACGAAGAATTCGAGTTGCGTCACTGGTGGTTCGTCGCACGCCGCGAGATCATCCATCAGGCCCTCGACCGCGCGCTTCCCCGCGACGGTTCATCGCCGCGCTGGCTCGACGTGGGGTGCGGTACCGGCGTGCTGCTCCACTCCTACCCTCGCGTCCAGAGCAAGCTGGGCCTCGAGCTCGACGCCGGCTCCGTCGCCCGCGCCCAGGCCAAGGGCATGGACGTCCGCCGGGTCGAGCCCAAATGGGATTTCAAGGAATACGGCACCTTCGACCTGATCACCCTCACGGACGTGATCGAGCACGTCGAGCATGAGCACGAGGCGCTCCACGCCGTGCGTGCGGTTTTGAGCGACAACGGAATATTGCTCATCACGGTGCCGGCCCTGATGAGCCTCTGGTCGAGCCACGACGTGGTTAACCGCCACTTCCGCCGCTACACAATGCCCACGCTGCTTAAGCTGTTTCCGGAAAATGAGTGGGAGGTCCTGCGGGCGAGTTACTTTTCGTCCTTTCTGCTCCCGTTGGTATGGACGGCGCGCAAGCTGAAGAACTGGAAGAACCGCGGCAAGGACGAATCCCACGCCACCCACGACTTCAAGTTCGGCCGCCTCGATTTCCTTTTCAAGGCGATCTTCCGCGCCGAAAAGGGTTGGCTCCGCTTCGCCCGTTTCCCGCTGGGAAGCTCGCTGCTGCTGGTTCTCCGGAAGAAACCCGACGCCAAAGGCTCTGCCCCAACCAAAGATCAGTTGGCCGAGGCCGGCCTTTCCTGACCGTGCCGCCGCCCCGCGCGTGCCGCCTACTTCGCCCCGCGTTTTCCCCGCCAGAACACGGCCTTCTCGCGTCCCGCGATCTGACGGGTCATTTCCGCAAGCGTATCGTTCGCGTGGCCGATCGCGCCGTCGCGGCTGGCGTTCTGCTTCGTCATTTCGGCAAGCGTCGCCGAGAGGTGGTTGATGGCCTGATCGCGGCCGGCGTTCTGCCGCGTCATCTCGGCCAGTGTTTCGCTCAGGTGTGCGATTGCGGAATCGCGCTGCTGATTGCGTTCCGTCATTCGCGCCAGGACGTCATGAACGCGTACCATGGCCTCGCCCCGCTCGTGATTTTGCCGGGCGATCTCGGCCATCGACGCAACGGCTGACGCGACGGCCGTCGAAAGCTGCGCGATCTGTTCCTTCTGATGCGCATAGTCCCGGGCGAGGTGGACATGGTGCTCGGAGAGCGCGTGATTGAGCGTGAGAAACTGGTTGTGCTGCCGCATCACCGGCCCGAGTACCGCCGCGGGCAGGTCGGCGGGGGCGTCAATTTCAAACACGCGGGGCGAAGCGGGATCGGGATTGTCGAAGCCCTTTAAGAACGCGTCGCCCGCTTCGATCAGTTTGTCCTCAGGAATGCTCTTAATGCACAGTCGGCGGTCGAAGGGGCAGTGCCAATCACATCCGTAGCATCCCAGCGGCATCCGCACCGCGGCGGCATGCGGCCCCACGGGCAGAAAGCGCTCCGCGCAGTGCCCGCCGCCGAAAATGCCCAGAGTGGGCCGGCCGAGCGCCGCCGCCACGTGCATGGGCCCCGTATCCATCCCCACGTACCCGCCGGCCCGCTCGAGCAGCGCTGCCAGCAGACCCGGCTGCTCCGCCGGGACGAGCATCCGTCGCACATTCCCGGGCAGGCCGCACGCCGCGATGGCGTCGAGCACCGGTTCGTCGGCCGTCCCGCCCAGCAGCGCCAGCGGCCGGCGGGAATTGAGATGACCGATCCAGCGCGCCCACACCGTCGGCTCAAGGCTCCGCACGAGTTGTTCGCCGGAACCGGGGAAGCAGACGACCGTCTCCCGCGGCGCCAGGCCACTTTCGTCCCAGAGCGCCTGGGCGCGGCGCCGGTCTTCTTCGCGGATCACCACCTCCGGCAGGAACGATTTGCCGTCAACCCCCAGTGCGTCGAGGAATTTCACATACTTCGCCGGCTCGCGTTCCTGGGCGGTCGCGCTAATGATTTGCCATTGGGCCTGCGATGTTGTGGTGTGGAGTTGCGCGCAAATTTCCCCGTGCGACAGGTTCAGCCCCGTCGGCCCGTCGAAGGCCATCACCCGCGCCGCGCCGCTGAGGCTCGCCACGATTTCGCCGGCCCACGTCCGGTTGTACTCGGCGATCACCGCCATATCCGCCCGGCATTCCGCGCCAAAGTCGCTAAGCTTTTCGACGATTTCCTTCTCACGCCCCGCCACCGGCTGTCGCGGGTCCAGCGGCAGCGGCACCACGCGCACCCATTCCGGCAGCACCGCCCCCACGCCCGCCAACTGCGGCCGCACGAGCAGCGTGACCGCCGCCCCGGGCCACCGCCGGCGCAGGCCCGATAACAACATCGTTCCCAGCACGATATCGCCCAGTCCGTCCAGGCGCGTCACCAGGATCGTCCCGACGGAGTCCGGCAGAGGAGTAAGTGATGCGGCAGTCACCATGGGCCGCCCATCATACGCGGTGGCCCCGATGGCATTCCAGCCGATAAGACGAGGGTTGTAGGCTCGGCTCTCCGCCGACCGTCCCGGTCCGTCCACTGGAGACCCAATGT
>JAQGHH010000664.1 GCA_028288945.1 Phycisphaerales bacterium | reverse complement strand
CGGGCAGCGGCACCGGTGTCGCGCGCGGCATTTCCGGTGTCACGGGCGCCAGCACCGGTGTCCCGGGCGGCGTTTACGCCGTCACGATTGGACGTGTTGCCGTTGATGCCTTGCACGCCGGGCGTTGTTGATTTGGTGGCGTCGGGCTGATCGCCGATGCCGCGCTCGCGGCCTGAGGCGGGCTGGGCCTGGCCGCTCGTGATGTCGTTGGCGGTGATGTCAGCGAAGACCACCGAGCCGTCAGTGATATGAAGGTCTTTCCCGTACTTGGCCTTCCAGGCCTGGTTGAACTGATCGACGACGTTATCGAGCGCTTTGGTGTCGGCTTTGTCAGAGTCCGGTCGGGCCGCGCCCGTCGGCGCCGGGCGCTCGGCGGTGGCGGCGCGCTGGCCGGCGGCCGTTCCCGGGCGGGCGTCGCTCGCGGCCCCGGGGCGGCCGGCGGCGTCACTGTCGGTCTTGGACGGCTGGATGTCGCGCGTGCCGTCGCGGCTCGAACCGTTGATCGCAGGGCCTGCGCCGTAGCCGCGGCCAGCGCCGATGTTGGCACTGTTGCTGTCAGCAAAGAGGCCGGCGAACTGGCTGAATCCGTCTTTCATCACTGCCGCGTCCGCCGCCTGGGCGAACAAGTCCTGAACGCCCTTGACGCGCTTCGCGTCATGGCGGTCGCCGGAAATGGCTTCGGTGCCGGATCCCGATTGGCGCTGCTCGCCCGTTCGGGGCGTCGCGGCGGGCGAAGCGGCGGGTTGTTCGTTGGGCTCGGCGGCGCGGGTCAGGCCGATCATCGGATCGACGAGGCCCAGACCGGTCACCGCAAGAATTGCGCTGGTGAGCAGGGCATTACGTTTACGCATGAAGCACTCCTTCGCGAGTAATTGTGGACGCTGTCGCGGCGGACTCTCCGCCGCTCTTCAGCGTGCACGACCACGCAAAGCTCGCGCCCGTCTCCGCTTTCCCGCCGGGAATAGTCGAGAATTCCCGCATTCGCCTTGCCGGAATGGATTACCTGATTTATGCCGCAGTCGCGTCCGCTACGCAGGCCCGGAGTGCTGTGGCAGATTTGTCCCAGCGGCACCTGCGGTAAGCCCAAATTGGCCGATTCATACGCGTGTGTATCGCAACCCGCAGCTTGCATCGCGGTATGGAGGACCATGCGGCTATCCAGGTTTCAAGCGTTGCAGATCATTTCGTGCATGGTGACGTTGTTCATTGTGGGGCCGGCGCGGGGGGCGGACTATTTTCCTCCGCCCGACAGCGAAGGGGGCTGGCGGACGACCGCCGACGCCGCCCAGACGCGCAAACTCGCGGGCATGGATGCACGCCGGCTCGAGCAGGCGTTCGACTTCACCCAGCGCTGCAGCCAGAACGGCGGGCTGCTCGTGGTGCGGCACGGATACCTCGTGTTCGAGCGCTACTTCGGCCGGGCCCATCGCAATGCCAACCCCGACATGGCCTCCACCGGCAAAGCGTATACGAGCATCGCCTGCGGGATCATGCTCCATGAATTCCATGACAGGATTCCCGAAGGGCTGGACACGAAAGTGTTCACGGAGAAATACCTGCCGGAGGCTTTTCCACTGGACGACCCGCGGAAGGCGGACATCACGCTGGGGCAGTTGCTCTGCATGACGGCGGGGTACAACGGCGAAGGCCAATCGCCCGTGGGAATGGTGAACGGGAAAATGGTGCCGGGCAAGCCAGCGCCGGGACAGAACATCCGCGATCTGGACACGTCATCGATCCGCGTCCCGCTGTGGACCGAGCCGGGGGCGGGGTATTCGTATTCGTCGCCCGCGCCGCACATCGCCTCGATCGTGCTGCGGCGAGTTACGGGGATGGAGTTGCAGGATTACATCCGCGAGCGGATGGCCACGCCGATGGGCTGGGGCAACTGGGGTTACTGCCTGCACCGCGGCGACTACGTCATGCCGCACGCGAACGGCGCGGGGAGCATCGCCGTGCACGCGACGGACGCGATGCGGTTCGGCTACTGCCTGCTGCACCAGGGAAAATGGAACGACAAGCAGCTCGTCCCGGCGGACTACATCGCGCTATGCAACAAGCCTTCCCCCTACAACCCGCATTGCCCGTTCACCCTCCAGTTCGAAAACAATTCCGACGGCCACGTGGCGGGCGCGCCGCGCGACGCGTTCTATAAATCCGGTGCGGGAGGATTCGGGATCTTCATCGTGCCGTCGCTGGACCTGGTGATCTACAAAATGGGCGGGAACAACGGGCAGTACGACCCCGCGCTGACCGGATTGCCGCAGGATTTCAAGTACGACGGCTCGCGCGACGACTGGAAGCCGATCCCAAGAACCCCCTTCAACGAAGGCAGCATGGGCGGCGACGACGGACTACGGCGGGTATTGGAAATGGTCTCCGCGGCGGTTATTCCGGCTCCCTCTCCCTAGGAGGGAGAGGGAGTGACCTCCCACCGCACGATTGCGCCATCTTCCTTCCCTTCCGTCGAGCGCCAGGCATAAAGAGCATGGGAGTTGGCGCTGAAGACAATGCCGCTGGGTTTGAAGGGGAGCTCGGGGCCGAATTGCGTCCATGTTTTGCCGCCATCCGAGGAGGCGTAGAGCTGCTTTTCGATGGGGACGACGAGCTTGCCGCCGGTGATTTCGATGGGATTGGCTTTGGCGGGGCCGGGGAGTTTCTCCCAGGTTTTTCCGTGGTCGGCGCTCTTGACTAGGCCCGCGCCCCATAGCGTCTGCCAATAGATCGCACCGTCCGAAGAGACGCATGCCGGCCCGTTGGGGCCGGAGTCGGAGACTTTTGTCCAGGTCGCCCCGGCGTCCTCCGTGCGGAAGACGGCAAACGGGATTTGCTTCCCTCCGTCCTGCTTCCAGCCGGCGGCGTTGACGTCGTAGCACTTGGCGTCGAAGACGATCACGTCGCTGGAGAAGTTGGTTTTCTCCGGGAGCTTGTCGCCGATCTTCAGCCAGGTCTGGCCGCCGTCGGAGGATTTTTCGATGCTCCGTTCCTGCTCGTGATGTCCGATGAGGAGGGTCTTCCGGTCGGGGTCGGTGAAATCGACGCCTATGCCGTCGACATGGGTCACTTTCCCCAGCGGCACAAACGTCTGCCCGGCGTCGGTGGTCTTGAAGACGCCGGGGCCGTTGTAGCTGCCGCTTTCCCAGAAAATTTTGGGATCTGCCGGATCGAAGACGATTTGGTAGGGGCGGTTTCGGATCTGCTCGGCGTCTTTTTCGCCGAGTTTTTTCCAGGTCTTTCCGCCGTCCGCGGAAAGCCAAAGTCCGGCCTCGCTTACGCCCGCGATGATGTCGCCGCTGCCGGGGACGGCGGCCATCGTGGTGACGCCCGCATAGCCCCACTTTTCTCCGCCGACGTTGTTGGTGACGTTGGCCCACGCACCGGCCGCGGGTTTTTCCTGCGCCTGCACGAGGGGCACAAAGCCGACTACTCCCATCCAAGCCGCGAACGCCAAACGGATCGCAGCGGCAACCTGACGACTACGCATACAAACTCCTGCACAACCCCGGGGCGGGATGTTCCTGCGATACAGCATCCGCAGGAAGTGAGTTTGTCGCAAGCG
>JAQGHH010000572.1 GCA_028288945.1 Phycisphaerales bacterium | reverse complement strand
CGTCACGTCCACCGCCCCGGTTTTCACCTTCGCCTTTTCGAGCAGGTCGCGCAGGCGCACGCCCGTCCACTTCGCGTTGCCCATCGCGCCGTTGGCCCACTGCCCGCCGGGCACCCGCGGCTCAAAGAAGCTGCGCGAGTTGCCCGAGCACTGGTTCACCGCGACGACGGAGACTTGCTCGAAGTCCTTGCGAAGTTGATCGAGGGTGAGGGTCAGCGGGTTTTCCACGTGGCCCCCGACGGAGAGGCGGAAGGCGCCGACGTCGATCGAAGCGGGAATCCCCGACAAATGCCAGCGGACGAAGAACGCCTCGTTGGGCGTGAGTTCCTGCCGAAAATAACGGAGCGGCGTTTCAAGTTGGGGCGGCCGGTCTGTGAGAAGAATCAGGTCGGTTTTCTCGGGGAACTTCGCCAGCTCCGGCACACCTGCCGTCGCACCCGCGGACGGTTCGGCCGCGGAACTGCGTGTGGAAGCCAGCGCACCCGCGCCCACCGCCGCCGCGAGGCGGAGAAATGAACGCCGATCCATATGGGCGAAACCGCGGGCCAGCAATTGCTCGGGGGGAATGGTGTCGAGACGGTCCATCTTTCTGAATCCTTTCACGAGTCGCCGCAGCTGCAGTCCGTCGCGTGTGAGCCTCCCGCGAACAGCCGTTTGGCTCGGCTCCGATGTTACAGAATGCGATGGCACAAGACAAAATCAGACGCACATTCTTTCATGAGCTTCCCGCTCGTGGCAACGCGGGCAATTGAGAGTAGCCACGATCCGGAAGAGACCGCGAAGTCGCGAAGGAGAATTCGGGGAGCTTGCTGCCGGGATGCGGAGGCGTGCTCGATGCACCGATCTGCTCGGGCAATCGGGAAGAATAGGTGAACCGCCAAGGCGCCTTGGCGGTTCAAATCTTTTTCTTCATAACCTGAACCACGCGGAAATACGGGCCAAGCCTGCCTCCGCGTCTCCGCGGTAAACTCCCCGCATTTCTTCGCGGCTGTCTTTGCGCCTTCGCGACTTCGCGGTCTCTTCCGCCGGCGCGGTCGTCATTACCGCTCCGTTCCTACCGGCTCGGCTTCATTGCCGGCAAATTCGGGTAGGGGATCCTTCCGGGAGGGTCCGCTGGTGGGTGTCGTGTCGCGGTTGCGCGATCTCCGGCGGAACAACGCGGCCAGATCATCGAAGAACGAATAGGCCACTGGCGTTACCAGTAAAGTCAGCAGCAGGGATAGCGTTTGGCCGCCGATCACGACGACCGCCACGGCCCGCCGTTCTTCCGCACCGGGGCCGGCACCCAGGGCCAGGGGGAGCATGCCGAACACGAGGGCGAGCGTGGTCATGAGGATCGGCCGCAGGCGGTCGCGGTTGGCCTGGATGATCGCGGCAAAGCGCTCCATCCCGGCGGCGCGCAGGCGGTTCATGTGGTCGATCTGCAGGATCGAATTCTTCTTCACCACGCCGAAGAGCACGAGCACACCCAGCGCGGAATAGAGGTTGAGCGTGCTCCCGGTCGCCCAGAGCGACAGCAGTGCGAACGGAATCGACAGCGGCAGCGACAGCAGAATCGTCAGCGGGTGAACGAGGCTCTCAAATTGCGACGCCAGGATCATGTACATGAAGACGACCGACAGCAAAAAAGCCCAGAGAAACTCGACGAACGTGCGCTGCAACTCCCGCCCGCGGCCGGCGAAGTTGATCCAGTAGCCGGGCGCGAGGTTCATGCCATCCGCCGCCTTCTTCAGCGCTTCGAGGCGGTCGGCCAGCGCGTAGCCCGGTGCGACGCCGGCCCGGACGTTGGCGGCGCGCTGGCGGTCCACGCGGTCGATGCGGCCGGCCGTGACAGTCGTGTGCAGGTGCGCCAGATTGCTCAATTGCACCAAATCTTCGGAAGAAGTCGACGCGGTCAATCCTGAAGAGGATTGTGCGCTGTTCCGCGGAAGGTAGAGGCGGTCGATGGTCCGCGGGTCGTTGCGGTCGCCGTCGGTGAGGCGGAGTTGCACGTCGTAGTCTTCGTTCATCCTCTCGTCGCGGAAGCGCGAGAGCTTTTGTTCGCCGCCCACCATCAGGCGCAGGGCGTCGCCGATGGCCTGGGCGTCAACGCCCAGGTCGGCGGCGCGCTTGCGGTCGATCTCGACCCGCAGCTCGGGCTTGTCGAGGGTGAGCGTGACATCCGCGTCCACGATCCCTCCCACGTCCTTGCACTGGCGGCGCAGGCGCGCGGTGTAGTCGGCGAGCTTTTCGAGCTCGGGGCCGTGGAAGACCAGGTCGATGTCGAAGTTGCCGCCCCCGATGTCGAAGGAGGCGAAATTGCGGACGGTCGGGCGCAGCTCGCGGTAATGGGAGAGCCGCCGGCGGATTTCCTGCATCACGTCGCGCTGCGAGTAGTTGCCTTTGAATGCGTCGGCGGGATGGCCGGCTAGCGTTTCTCGAAAGAGGCGCGCGAGGCTGAAGATGCGCTCCTCGTGGGGCGCGATGCGGACGTAGGCGTTGGCCTCGTTCACATCCCCCATGAACCCGCTGCCCACCGTCGCCAGCACCAGCCGCACGCCGGGCGTGGTGGCGATGTCCTGCTCGACCTGCTTCGTCGCGGCGTCCATGGAGGCGAGGCTCGTGCCCTGCGGCGCGACGACGCGAATGCCGAACTCGGCCTCGTCCACGTCCGTGGGGACGAACTCCTGGCGGACCATCCGGTAGAGCGGTACGGAGGACGCGATCACCGCGACCGCTA
>JAQGHH010000570.1 GCA_028288945.1 Phycisphaerales bacterium | reverse complement strand
TCGCGGTGGAGAGCTGAAGGTTGACGTAGCGCGAGCCGTAAATCTCCATGTCCCAGCCGTTCCACCCGCTGTCGAGCCGATAGCGCCAGCCGGCCTTGCGAATTTCCTCGGTGATCTGCTCCAGCAGCGCGAAGCGGCCGTGGTCTTTGCTCCAGTAACGAAGCGTGTAACGGTCATACGGATCGAACGGCAGGCGATGGTCGCGCCGGTAGCCGCGGGCCTCCTTCCGCATCACCATCACTTTTATTTTTCACCGCACGGAATAGCGCGCCCATCCACGGACGATCGGCTGCCGATAGTGCAACCATGCAATCAGCGGCCGCGAAAGCCAATGGCGGTGCCGCGGCTGAGGCGCCTGCGCCCCGGCAACCGCCGACCAGAACATCGGCGTTAAAAACATCGCCAACGCCACCCACAACAGCGGCGTAAACGCCAGCCCCAGCACCGTCACGAACCCGGCCAGCAGGTGCCACTCGATGCTCATCATCATCATGACGAGCAGCGACGCAGGCCGGCGGTAGATGCTTTGGAACAGCCCCGTGCCGAACAGGCCGTGATAGATCACGTCGTGGCCCATCTTGATGCCGACGTCATCCGCGCCGTAGATCTTTCCGCGCCAGTGGCTCGCGCCAAGCGTGTTGAAATGCTCGGGGTGCTTGTACTTGAGCAGCGCCTCGGCTTCGCCGTAGCCGCGTTGTTGCTTGAGGTAAGCTTTCACCGTGTTGCGCCGGTAATGCCAGACTTGAGCCGCGGGGGCGAAGCCGATGGAGTATCCCAAATCCTGCAAGCGCCAGATGACGTCCACATCATCACCCGCCTTGCGGTACTGCGGGTCGAAGCCATTCACCTGCTTCAAGGCCCACGTGTAGAACGCCATATTGCATCCGGGCACATGCTCGGCGGTGCGGTCGTCCACCATCACGTGCGTCGGCCCGCCGGGCGAAAGCCCGACGCAGTCCGCGACCCAGCTCCCCTCGTCGGGAATCAGGTTGGGCCCTCCCATGCCCACATGCCCGCTGCGCACCAGGCCCAATGCGATAAAATACAACCAGTCTTCATCCGCCTCGCAGTCGCTGTCGGTGTAGACGGTAATCTCGCCTTCGGCGGCGTTCATGCCGACGTTGCGGGCGTGCGAAAGGCCCATGTTCTTCTGCCGGATGTTGCGCACCCACGGGAACTTCTTGAGGATCTCCTGGGTTCCGTCCGTGCTGCCGTCGTCGACAAAAATGACTTCAAAATCCGGATAACGGATGCGCTCCATCGACGCCAGGCACGACTCGACCGTGCTCGCGCCGTTGTACGAGCAGACCACCACGCTCACCTTCGGCAGCTTTACGTCCGCGACCTGCGGGGCGCGCTGAAAGATGTTCTTAATGGCGGCAAACGCGGGCTTTGGCGTGCGATATCCCGCCTCGTCGCGGCCGCGCTGGGTCAGGCCGAACGCCCAGTCTTCGATCTGCCAGCCGTGGGTGAACCAGTCGTCGGTGAAGCTGAACACGAAGACGCCGACCGCGCCCTCGTCGTAGATCGCGCGAATCTGCCGGTCCAGGATTTCGGCCTGCTTCTCCGGGGAGTATTCGCGCAAGGTGTCGATGCCATATTCGCCGAGCATCAGCGGCAATTCGCCCGCGATCATCTGCAGGCGGGCAAGGTAATTGCGGAACGTCTTCTCATCATGCAGGTAGACGTTGAAGCAAACGAAGTCGATGCTCCGCGGGCGCAGGTACTCGGTCGTGGGGAAATTGGCGAAGGTGAAGAGGCAGTTGGGCGCTTCGGATTTGCCGATGGCGACCAGCTCGTCGATGAACTGCTCGATCTTCTCGCGCGTGGAGAAGCGGACGATGTCGGGCGGGATTTCGTTGACGACGCTGATGGCGAAAACCGCCGGGTGGTTGCCGCACTCGCGGGCGCACTCGCGGACGGCCGAGCGCGCCTGCTCGGTGACTTCCGGGTCTCCCACGAACGCCAAATTTTTGGGCCAGGACACGTCGAGGAAGATCTTGAGGCCCATCTCCTGGGCGAGATCGAGAAACCACTTGGGCGGCAGATGGTAGATGCGGAGGCAATTCGCCCCCAACTCCGCCATCTGCTCGAAATCCTTGCGTACCTGCTCGCGCTCGGGGAGGAACAGGCCTTCGACGTTCGGGGCGAACGGGCCGTAGGTCACGCCCTTCACGTAGAACTTGCCGTCGCCCAGCCGGAAGAATTTACCGTCGCGGCGCACGCGGTCGGTGACGGCTTCGACCTTCCGCTGCCTTCCTTCCGCCCGCGGCCCGGCGGCCGCGCGGCTCCCCGCGCCGCCCGGAATTTTAGAGCCCGGCGGAGGCGGCGCGAGCTGGGTTGTGTTCGATCCAACTAAGGTGGGCGGCATACAACGTATTTCCTGCAATCACACGAGAAAATCGGCTACTGTCGCGGCGGTTTGCCGGCCGTCTGTGAAACCCCTCCTACAGGCGGCTCCACCGGGCCGGCGGGTTGGAGGGATTATCCTAGCGTTTGCCCGACCACGCACCTAGTAAAATCCGACACGCAACCGGGTCCCATTCAGTAGACAACCAAATTTCCGGCCAGTTAGCAAAGAGGTCCCGGAAGAATGAACAGAATGGTCCGATAAGAACGCGTCGGCTCAACCGCCGCCAAGGCTTTGGGCCTCCGTTTGATGCAAGCTTTTGGCATGATATGCCAACCATCCGTTGACGAAATCGCCGCGAGCGCATACGACTTCTCACCATGGAGTACAATCCGGATCAGGTCGCTGAAGCATTCCAATGTGCCGCGGAGGAGAACACGCTCTCTCCCCTCCGCGCCGAGCAGACGGTGAGCCTTCCCGCCGAGGGGGATGTGTGGATCGCCGGCGATTTGCATGACCATCGCCGAAACTTCGACAAGCTGCTGTTCGCCGCCGACCTGCCCAATCACCCCCAGCGGCACCTGGTCCTTCAGGAAATCGTCCACGGCGACCATTGGGACGAAAACGGCGCTGAAGGAAGTTGGGAAACCCTCCTCCGCGCCGCCGAGCTCAAGTGCAGCTACCCCCACCAAGTGCATTTTCTATTGGCCAATCACGACCTCGCGCAAATCCACGGCGAAGGGATCATGAAGGGAGGCCAAAGCGTCTGCGAAGCCTTCAACCTCGGCGTCAAGCGCGACTTCGCTGAGCGCACGGGCCTTATCCAGGCCGCGATCACCGAGTTCCTGCTTTCCTTCCCACTTGCGGTGCGAACCTCCAACGGCTTGTTCTTCAGCCACAGCGTCCCCTCCGACAGCGAAGTCCCCAATTACGACTACACGGTCTTCACCCGTCCCCTGACCGGCGCGGACTACAAGCGCCGAACCGGACCGGTCTACCAGCTCATTTGGGGCCGGCGCACGACGCCGCCAATGGTTGACCAGTTCCTTGAGAAAGTCGGCGCGCAACTGATCGTCACCGGCCACCAACCCCAGGAAACCGGCTTCGGCATCAATGGCGAACGGCACTTGATCATCGCCTCCGACCACAGCCAGGGCGTCTTCCTCCGCGCCAGCCTCACCGAGCCGCTCGACATTCACGTGTTGCTCGAGGGCCTGCGTAAGTTCGTGGCCATCGATTTGCCCGTCGATCAGCCGCGAAGTTAACAGCGGAAATGAAGCGGCCCGGCACACCTTTGGATGCACCGGGCCGCTTCGCCCCCCGAATCATTCTCAGCACACGGAAGTCTTCATTCATTTGCCCCGGTGTTCGCCGTCTTCTGCCCGTTGTCGTTGGGCTGCGGCTGACTCAGTTGAAGTTCCGGCAGCGGCCCGACCGGCACCAGCGGCCGGGCGAGATCGCTTTCGTCCTTCAGGCTCGGGCCCGGCACAACGCCGACGTGGCGCAGGGCATTGGCGACTTCATCATCCTGGCTGTTGAGGGCATACGCGCGACGCAGTTCTTTGCGGGCACGCTCGGTCTGGCCCAGTTGGTCGAGGTACAGGCCGAACTCCTTGGCGATCGCAAAGTCCCGGGGCGCCATGTTCGACGCGCGGGAATAGGACTCAATCGCGGCATCCGCGTCGCCCGATCGGCGGCCGATCTTCGCGAGGATGAACTGGTTTTCCGCGGACGCCGGCGCCTTATTGATAGCCGCGATCTCCGCGTCGCGCGCCTGCGCCTTCACGATCGCGCTGGCCAGCGAATCCACCACCTTCAGGCGGAACTTCGTGTCCTCCTTGCCTTCCAGCGAGCTGGTCATGATCTCCAGCGTCGTCTTGTATTCGCTGATGGCCTGCTCGTAAGAGCCCAAGTGCTCGAGGCTCGCACCAAGGTAATAATGCGACCCGTAGTCGTACGGGGCCGCGCGAACCGTATTGCGGAACGCGCCCGCGGCGTCCGCGTATTGGCCGTCGTTGTAAAGCTTGATGCCCGCCGACCGCGTGGCTCGCGTGTCGGTCATCATGTCGGCGCAGCCGACCGTGCCGATGGCAACACCCAACAAACCCGCGGCGGCAGTGATTCGGAAGAACCTATGAAGGAATGACGTGATCATGGCTACCTCCCTGTAGCATTAGGAAAATGATGTCCCGGCCACTCCGGCCCAGGATCGCGCAAATATTGCCCGTGACGCATAGGTTAGCGAGCCGGACCGCTTTTGCAACAATTTCGTTATTTTCAATCAGGCCGGGTGCGGAGTTCGCCTCCCGTTTGCCACCCATCGTTCGCACCCGTATGATTCGCCCGCATGCCGCTGGAACTCGCTGAAAAAGTCGGACGCCGCACCCTCGACGTCCTCGATGCATTCGGCGATTTCTTTGCTTTCGCCGGCCGCACCTTCATGTGGATCTTCATAAGCGGGTTTCGGCGGAAAAACCTCCGTCTGTTGTTGCCGCAGTTTTATGAGGTCGGCGTGAGGTCGGTGCCGGTGGTGGCCGTCACGGGCGCGTTCATCGGCATGGTGATGGCCGTCGAGTCCATCACGCAGTTCAAGGCCATCGGCCAGGAAACCCGCATCGGCAGCTTGATCAATCTCTCGGTCGTGAAGCAGATCGGCCCCGTGCTGGCGGCAGTCATGCTCGCCGGGCGCGTGGGCGGCGCGCTGACGGCCGAACTGGGCACCATGAACGTCACCGAGCAGCTCGACGCCCTGCGCGTCATGGGCTCTGACCCGATCCGATATCTCGTCGTTCCCCGATTTATCGCCTGCGTATTGCTGACGCCCGTGCTCACCGCGTACAGCGATCTGCTGGGCGTTTTGGGCGGGTGGGCGATCTCGGTTTTTGCATTCGGAATCCCCAACGCCCCCTATTGGGCGAATTCAAAAGTTGAGCTCTGGCAGATCATGGAGGGCATCAGCAAGAGCTTTTTCTTCGGCGGTTCCATTGGCCTCATCAGTTGCTACAAGGGCTTCACCAGCGGCGCAGGCGCCAGCGGCGTGGGGCGGGCGTGCACCGAAAGCTTCGTCGCCAGCTTCATCGCCATCATCGTCCTCAACTTTTTCTTCGCCGAGATCCTCAAGCAAATGTACGTCGCGCTCTATGGCGTGAGGGGGATATTCTGAGATGAAGGGAGCTTGGGAAGAGAAGCCAGGAGCCAGAAGAAAGGAGCCAGAAGAAAGGCGAATGCGCTGGCTCGGTCGGGCCTTGCGACCCATTTCCGTATTCTCCCCCCTTCTGGCTTCTGGCTCCTGGTTTCTGGCTCCTTTTCCCCGGCTTCCGGCTCCTCTCCCCAATTCCCCCCATGCCCCTCATTGAACTGCGAAACGTCTACAAGCGATTCGGGCGGTTGCTCGTGCTTAACCATGTCAACCTTTCGATCGTCGAGGGGCAGACGCTCGTCGTCATCGGCGCTAGCGGCAGCGGCAAGAGCGTCATGCTCAAGCACATCGTCGGCCTGCTCAAACCCGACGAAGGTGAAGTCTGGTACGACGGCGCCCGCATCGATCCACTCCCCGAACGGCAGCTCGCACCCATCCGCCAGCAGTTCGGATTCCTCTTCCAATGGGGCGCACTTTTCGACTCGATGACGGTTGAGGAAAACGTCGCCTTCCCTCTCGTCGAGCACACCAACAAAACGCCCCAGGAAATCGACCAGATCGTCGGCCAAAAACTCGCCATGGTGGGCCTCCCCGACACCCGCAAAAAAATGCCCGGCGAGCTGTCGGGCGGGCAGCGCAAGCGCATCGCACTCGCCCGCGCCATCGCTCTTGAACCGCGCGTCATCCTCTACGACGAGCCCACCACCGGGCTGGACCCTATCCGCGCCGATGTGATCAATGAGCTGATCCTCAAGCTCAAGCGCGAGCTGCACGTCACGAGTGTCGTCGTCACCCACGACATGCACAGCGCGTTCAAGGTCGCCGACCGGATCGTTATGCTCTTCCAGGGCAACTTCATCTTCGACGGCACCCCCGAAGAAATCGTCCGCAGCGAAAACCGAATCGTCCAGCATTTCGTAAAAGGCGAAGCCGGCCCGGAAGACCTCGCAGCACTGGAACAGGCGGGCGCCGGGTAGGAGAATGTGCTCCGTGCTCCGTGTTGCGTGAAGAGGGAATGCTGAAGTCCTTTCCTCATCACGGAGCACGCAGCACGGAGCACGCCCACGAACCCCTCACGTATCGCAAATTCGTCCCCGCCCCTCTAGAATCCCAATCCTATGTCATCCCGCAAACGCAACATCATTACCGGGGCCGTTGTGCTATTCGCTTTGGGGGCGTTGGCCTGGATGACGATGCAGTTTACTGGGCGGGCCATGGCGATCTTCAAGCCCAGGGGGATGCCGATCATCTTCTCCTCCAACCGTGGCGACGGATTGTCCGACGGCTCGCCGGTCCTTTACCGCGGCGTTCAGGTGGGAAAAGTGACCGCCGTCCGGCGAATGCCTGACAACGAGCACGTGCGCGTCGACGCGGAGGTCAACGACGATCCCCCGCTGCCCCGGAACATCAGCGGCGAAATCCGCACCCAAAGCCAGCTCAGTTCCTCGTCCCAGATCAACCTCGAAGTGGTCGGCCAGCCGCAGGGCCGGCTCGAGCCCTACGAGGAAGTGCCCGTCCGGTACGTCGGAAACTCCATCTTTCCGCCGGAGCTTTCCGACCTGCTCGGCAACGTCCGCCGTCAGCAGCTTGTCGAGCACGTGGACCAGGCCATCGTTTCGCTGCGCATTCAAATTGAGAAGGCCGGAAAGGTGATGGACGACGTCCAGCAACTGACCGGCGACGGCAAGCTCCAGAACGACCTCCGCGCCGCCGTCGCCAACGTCCGCTCGGCCACCGAGCGCGCGGACAAGATCAGCGCCAACCTCGAAACGCTGACCAACAACGCCAACGCGACGGTCGGCGACGTGCGAACGGTCGTCGCAAAAACGGGCGACAACGTCGACCACCTCACCCGCCAGGTCAGCGACAGCGTCGACAAGCTCGGCAAGGTCCTCAACCAGTTCGAGCAAGCGTCGGCTAAACTCAACAGCAACAAGGGAACCGCCGGCGCCCTGCTCAATGATCCCAAGCTCTATGACGAGCTGACCGACACCGCCCACGAGCTAAACGTCGTCGCGACGTCGCTGCAAAGACTCATCGATCAGTGGGAACATGAGGGCGTGTCGTTGAAGTTGAAATGATCCAGGGACGCAAGGATTTGCGATTGCCGATTTGCAATTTGCGATTGGAATGAGCGGAAATCTCAAATTCGAGATCTGAAATCCAAGATCTCAAATCGCGGGCTGGAATTCCAATCGCAAATCGCAAATCGGCAATCGCAAATCAAATCTACACTTCCCCCCCGCCCGGCCCGGCCCACCCCTTGCTGGCCGGTCCCCCTTCGTGGTCATTGTAATTAGGGCTCACCGCCCAATTGAGCTTTTCCGCCAGGCTGCGCCATTCGCGGTCCCGCGGGTTTTCCACGAGCAATACCACGTGCTCGCTTCGGCGGATGATCACCCGCTCCCCCGCGGCCAGGGGCGTGCTCGCCTGGCCGTCGCAAAACAGCGTCGTGCCTGGATTCACCCTCGCCGCCACGATCACCACCGTGCTCCTCACGCTCACCACCACCGGCCGGAACGACAGGCTATGTGGGCAGATCGGCGTAATGCAGAAGCACTCAACGTCGGGGCTGATGATCGGCCCACCCGCCGACACGTTGTAGGCGGTCGATCCGCTCGCGGTTGAAACGATCACCCCGTCGCCGAAATATTTGATCCCCTCGTCGCTGTCGGCGGAGATGGCCAGCTCGACCATCCTGAACGGCGGCCCCGCCGTCACCACCGCGTCGTTGAGCGCCGTCGCCATGAACCGCCGATTGCCCACGATCTCTTCGTCGCTGCACCAGGTGCAAATGGTCGAGGCAGGAATGACCGACGCTTCGAGCATCTGCCGGGGCCGGATGGGCAACCCCTCGCGGAAATACTGCTCGATGGAATCCCGCACGTTGTCCGGGGTAAAGCTCGCAAGAAATCCGAGCCGCCCGAAGTTCACCCCCATGATCGGAATCTGCCGCCCCCCCAGCCGACGGGCGACCGACAGCAGCGTCCCGTCGCCGCCTAACACCAGGATCAGATCGGCTTCGAGCTTGGTGAAGTCGTAATCGCAGTTGCTCTCGATGCCGACGAGCTGCGCGCGCTGCACCAGCCACGGCCGCAGCTCTTCCAACGCCTCGGCGACCGAAGGTTTGCTCAAATTGGCAACGACAAAAACTCGCTTCATTGCGCGCGAGTGTAGCCGTGCCGGCGGGACTTGGAAAGCGGCAACTTTGCGCCCGGTCGCACTAAGAAACGGTTGAGATCTTTCGTGGCGTGGGCGCCTCGCCCATGAATCGCTGCAACACGGGCGGGGAGCGCGTACCACGTGCGGAGGTGAAACCGCTCCTACACGATATGAATCGCCTTACGGTCCGCCACGCCCGCCGCTTCCATCACGGCTTCCGACATGGTCGGATGCGGATGCATCGAGGAGAGGATTTCCTCCTCGGTCGCTTCCAGTGACCGCGCCAGCACCAGCTCGGCCAGGAGCTCGGTGACATTTTCGCCGATCATGTGGACGCCCAGCAGCTCGCCGTACTTTTTGCCGAAGATTAGCTTCACGAACCCCGTCGTTTCCCCCGCGGCTTTCGCCCGGCCGCTGGCGGTGAAGGGGAACTTGCCGACCTTGATCTCGTGCCCAGCCTCGCGGGCCTTCTGCTCGGTGTATCCCATGCTCGCCACTTGCGGGTGCGTGTAGGTACAGCCGGGGATGAACTTGTAGTCGATCGAATGATGCGACAGCCCTGCGATGCGCTCGACCACGTTCACCGCTTCGTGGTGGGCGACGTGGGCGAGGTCCGGGTGGCGGTAGCCGCCCATCGACATGGTCTCCGGCCAATGAATGCTGACGCAGTCGCCAACGGCCCAGACGTTTTCCAGATTGGTCCGGTACTCGTGGTCGGTCTTCACGCGCTTGTGGGCGATCTCCAGTTTCGCCTCAGGGGTGGCGACGCTCTCGATGTTCGCCGAGACTCCCACCGCCACCAGCACCACGTCGGCATCGACGTTCGTCCCGCCGGAAAGCGCCAGGCGCACGCCCATGTCGGTCTTGTCGATTTTCTCCGTCTTGATGCCCAGATGTACGACGATGCCGCGACCTTCAAAACTCTTCTTCAGCGTCCGCGAAACCTCTTCGTCTTCGTTGGGCAACAAGTTGGGCAATGCTTCGATGAGAACGACCTCGGTGCCGACGGCGTTGTAAAAATCCGCGAACTCGCACCCGATCGCCCCCGCGCCGATGATCGCGATCTTCCGCGGCTGCGTCGGCAGCGTCATCGCCTCGCGCGAGCCGATGATCCGCTTGCCGTCGAACTTCGCGAAGGGCAATTCCGTCGCCCGCGCGCCCACGGCAATGATGACATGGTCTGCGGTGACATCCTTCGGGCCATCCTGCCCGTTGATCCGCACGCGGTGTGGCCCGAGAAGCTGCCCGGAGGCGATCTCGTGCTTCACGCCGTTCTTGGAAAACAGGAACCCGATCCCCTTCTTCAGATCATCCGCAATCCCCCGGCTGCGGCCGATGATCTTGGAGAAATCCACGCGAATGTTGTCCACCGTCACGCCATGACGCCCCGCGTCGTGGCGGACTTTGCGGACGAACGAGCCGTCTTCGAGCAGCGCCTTGGTCGGGATGCACCCCCAGTTGAGGCACGTGCCGCCAAGGTTTTCTTTTTCGATGCAGAGCACGCGCTTCTTGAGCTGTCCCGCGCGGATCGCCGCCGCATAACCGGCGGGGCCGCCGCCGATGACGACGATATCGTAATCGTATCGAACGGCCGGCCTGGCCGGCGCGGGGCTGGCAGCGGCGGCCGGAGCGGCCGGCTTCTGCACCACCGGCATTCCCGTCGCAGGTCTGGGCGCGGGCGGCGCCGGGGCCGCTTGCGCCTTGGGCGCTGTGCTGCTCGCCACTTTCGGCGCGGCACCCCCGCCCGCCGCGTATTGTTTCTTCACGTCCGCCGGGTTCTCCTTGCCCGTCGCCAGAACGGCCAGCACGGCCCCGACCGGCACCTTCCCGCCCTCTGCCACCGCGACGTGTGCGAGCGTGCCGCCCTCGAATGATTCCATCTCCATCGTCGCCTTGTCCGTCTCGATCTCGGCGATGATCTCCCCGGCACGCACCTTCTCCCCCTCTTTCTTCAGCCACTTGATGACCGTCCCTTCGGTCATGGTGTCGCTCTGCTGGGGCATCGTGATTTCTGCGGACATTTCATCTCCTGTTGATTCAAGAAGCCGGGAGATTCTAGAGCTTTCGGCCCAGTCGGCAACTTCGAACGATTTAACGGGGTGATCGAAGGCCTACCGCGAAGAAATGCGGGGAAATGTCGCCACAGATGGACACGGATGAAGACGGATGAGGGGAACAATTCTGTTGTGACATGGGCGTCCCGCCCATGCGAGATGCGTGGGAATTCAAGGCAATTTGGCCACCTGATAATTTGAAACCCGAACACATTCAGCATGGGCGGGACGCCCATGTCACAGTTGAGCCGTCTTCATCCGTGTCCATCTGTGGCGACATTTCTTCTTCCCGTCTCCAAATTCCGGGCAACGCGCATTCATTCATCCGACTCGGGCGCCGGCGGCTTGGGGCGGAGCATGGAGGCTTTGGCTTTCATGTCTTCGACTTCGCGCTGGAGCTTTTCGTGGCGGGAGCGGTCCTGCACGTCGCGGATCTGGCGGAGCGTTTTGAACGTGGTCCGCACGAGGATCGTCCCGATCACGCCGGCGAGGAAGGCGAAAAGCGTCGCGGTCAGCACGCTGGTCTTGATCGAGTGGCTCGGGTAGGTCCACACGTCTGCGTGGTTGTCGTGATTGAAGATCACGAAAAGAAGGATGTAGAGGGCGAGCAACGCAAAGAGGGTGATCTTGATCGTGATCCAGATTCGTAGCCAGATTTTGCCCATGCGGAGCCTCTTCGATTTTGCGTTATCCAACGAACCTGGCGGTCAAGCGCCGCCCTCGCCATTGAGAAGGCGGCCGAGCATCCAAGCCGCGTTCGACAGGCCCGGCGCGAGCTGCTCGGCGATCGGGCAATAAAACAGCATGACGAAGGCGGTGGCCAAACTCAAGTACGGGCCGTACGGCAGTTCCCGTTTCTTGCCGGTCAGGAGCATATAGATGGCAAGGGCGATGCCAAAGAATGGCGCGAGGAAAAAGGCGAGCACCGCCCCCCCGCCGCCGATTACGGCTCCGACGCCGACCATGAGATGGACGTCGCCCATGCCCATCGCCTCGCGGCCGAAGACGAGGGTTCCGAGGATGCGCGTGAGCCAGACGGTGAACCCGCCGACCAGCCCGCCCAGCACGCTGCCGAGCAGCGCGCCGACCCATCGCTCGCGCACCGCGGATTCCCACGCCCGCCCGATCGCCGGGACTTTCCAGACGAGCATGACCCACAGGATGCCCAGGCCGAGGGCCGGCAGCAGGAACAGCATTTCCTTGCGCATCTCTTTGCGCACTTCGCGTGAGGTCCACTCCCGCGGCTCAGGCTCGGTTTCCTCTGTCGCGGCTGACTTGGTCTTCGAAGCCTTCTTCCCGCCTCCGTTCGCGGTCTTCTCTTGCGTCGTGCGCTTTTGCTCGAGCTCGTCCCGCTCGATTTCGAGCATGGGCCCCCCTTCCGCAAAACTCATCGGCAGCTTTCCCGTCACCCAGAGCAGAAAGCTGATCAAGGTTCCGAGCCCCGCGCCCGCCGCGAGGGCGGCAGGCCGCGGGCCGACGATCAGGTTGCCGGGCATCATTTGCTGATCGAGGACCGTGTGTACGAAAATCGCGATGGCGGCTATCAGCCAGGGAATCTCGATCGGGATGATGAACAGCTCCGCATCAATCAGGCTGGACGCGAGCAGTCCGCTCAGCAGGAGCATGTCGAGAAAATAGATGGGCCAGTCCTCGGCAATGCTGGTCGGCATCCCGTAGGCGTGGGCTTCCAGGCCGTCAATTCTGACGCCCACGCACGGCCCGGCGTGGACCATGAAATACATGACGTAAAACAAAACGAACAGCAAGCCCGTGATCGCTTCGATGATCGGATAGCGGGCGGAGATCGATTCTTTGCAATAGCGGCAGCGCCCGCCGAGCTTGATCCACCCGAGCACGGGAATGTTGTCGTACCACTTCAGAAGCTTGTTGCACTTCGGGCAATGCGAAGGCGGGGTAACGAGCGATTCATCGCGAGGCAGCCGCCAGACGACGACGTTCAGAAAGCTCCCGATGCACGCGCCGAAGGCGAAGAGGAAGGGGATGTAGAGGGCGTGGGGCATGGGAGAGTTCAAGGGTTCAAAGGTTTAAGGGTTCAAGGATTTGGGATGAGCAAGGATCAAAATGGCGGCGGCGTTTACTTAAACCCTTGAACTCTTGAACCCTTGAGCCTTTGAACCCTCTACAAAAGTCTCACAATGTACACCACCGCCTCTTCAGGCGTCAGGCGCGTCACGTCGAGCTCGGCGGTCATCACCGACCTCCACACCGGCTCGCGGCGGGCGAGCACCGATTCTATTTCTTCAACGCCTCCGCCGAGCGCGGTCAAATTCGGCCGGGCGTGGGCGGACTGTGGGTCCGCCTGGATCCGGCGGAGCAGTTCGGTCGGCTCACACTTCAAGTAGATCAGCTTGTGGCCGCCTTTGGCGAGGGCGGCACGGTTGGCTTCGCGATCGAGCGCTCCCCCGCCGAAGGAGATGACGACATCGCCGCGGCCGCTCGCTTCCTCAATCACCGCCGACTCGATGTCACGAAAGACCGGCTCGCCATCGGTAGCGAAGATCTCCTTAATGCTCTTCCCGGCCCGGCGGACGATCATCTCATCCGTGTCCACGTACTCCTGCCAAAGCCGATCCGCCAGCTTCCGCCCGACCGTCGTCTTCCCACAACCTCGATAGCCGATCAAGCCGATGCTCATTGAGAGTATCTTATCGGTCAAATGGTTTGATTGTCAGTTGTCCGTTGTCAGTGGTCAGTCGTTGACGGACTCCTGACTTATGGTTCCGCCCCACGATGGCGTTGCCTGGCGTCGGTCTTTGCAACTGACAACGGACAACTGGCCACTGACAAATTCCACGTGACAAAAAGGAAAAATGACAAACCCCGTCCCATCGATATAATCCCCCACCATGCCGGAAACAGGTGCTGCGGTTTATAAGCGGGTGTTGCTGAAGATCAGCGGCGAAGGGTTTTGTCACGAGGGAGGGTTCGGCATCGAGGCCGAGCAACTCGAGAACATCGCCCAGCAATGCGTCGACGTCGCCAAGATGGGCGTGCAACTCGCCATCGTGGTGGGTGGCGGCAACTTCATCCGCGGCGCGACCTTCTCCGAGCAAGGCCACATTCCCCGCGCGACAGCCGACTACATGGGCATGCTCGCCACCGTCCTCAACGCCATGGCCCTCCAGGAAATGATGGAGAAGCTCGGCCAGCCGACGCGGGTGCAGTCGGCGATCGGCATTTACAGCGTCTGCGAGCCCTTCATCCGCCGACGTGCGGCACGGCACTTGGAGAAGGGCCGCGTGGTCATCCTCGCCGCCGGCACCGGCAACCCTTTCTTTACCACCGACACTTGCGCCGCACTCCGGGCGACCGAGCTTGCAGTGGACGTGCTCCTCAAGGCGACCAAGGTCGACGGCATCTACAGCGCCGACCCCAAGAAGGACAAGAGCGCCGTCCTCTACCACAACGTCTCCTACGACCAGGTCATCCGCGAAGACCTGAAGGTGATGGACCTGACGGCGTTCGCGATGTGCAAGCAGCAGAAAATCCCTTTGGTTGTATTTAATATGAAAACGCCGGGGAACATCGCACGAGTGGTGCGCGGCGAGGACGTCGGGACAAAGGTGCTGCCGAAGTAGGGGTTGGGGTTCAGGGTGCAGGAGGGGAAGGCTCAACTCGGTACATCCCGTCATTCCGACCCGGCTCGGCCATTTGAGGAAATTGCGATTGCAAATTACAAAGTGCAAACTGAAAATTGCAGATTGATCCGATGACGACATGGGCTCGGCGTCGTGCTGAACCCTGACCCCTGAACCCTTCCGCCCCCCACCCTTATGCCACTCGACGACATCCTTCTCGACTGCGAAGAGCACATGGAAAAAGCGATCGAGCACCTGCGCCACGAGCTGCGCACCGTGCGGACCGGTCGCGCGACGCCGGCCCTCGTTGAGAACATCAAGGTGGACTACTACGGCTCGCCCACCGAACTGCGCTCCATCGCGTCGATCACCGTTCCCGAGGCGACGCAACTGCTCATCAAGCCCTTCAGCCCGCAGGACCTCAAGGCGATCGAAAAGGCGATCAACGACAGCAAAATCGGCCTCTCGCCCCACAGCGACGGCAAGCAGCTTCGCCTGAACCTGCCCCACTTGTCACAGGAGCGCCGCCTCCAGCTTGCCGGCCAGTGCAAGGCGTTTGCGGAAGAATCAAAGATCCGCATCCGCACCGCCCGCCGGGACGCCAATAAGCTCGTCGAGACCGAGCAAAAGGGCGGCATCATCACCGAAGACGACTCCAAGAACGGCAAGGACCAAGTCCAGGAACTCACCAAGACCTACGAAACAAAAGTCGACGACCTGATCGAGCACAAGAAGAAAGAGATCATGACGGTGTGAGGAGGGGAACGTGGAACGTGGGGCGTGGAACGTGAAGAAAACGTAAGCCGCCGTCACACGCTCCACGTCCCATGCGTTCAGCTGCCCGCCTTCTCACGCTCCACGTTCCATTCTTTCGCGTTCCATGCCTCAATCTCAAACGTCATTTCCTTCCCGTCCCGCGGATGCTGAAACACCAGCTTGGTGGCGGCTAGCATCAATCGCGGAGTCTCATCCCCGTCCCTTCCGTAAACACTGTCCCCCACGATCGGCGTGCCGCGTTCGCTGAGGTGGACGCGGATCTGATGCTTGCGGCCAGTCTCGAGCACCACGCGCAGCCGTGACCTCCCCCCTTCCGATTTCAGCACTTCATACAGCGTGATCGCGACCTCCCCCTTCCCGAATTGCCGGGTGGAATGCACCGTGCCGTCCGTGCGCTCGGCCAGGCGCGTTTCGATCTTTCCCTTGGGCGGGCTCGGGATTCCATGGACCACCGCGGAATATTCCCGGCGGACGGTGTGCTTGAAAAGCTGCGTCTTGAGCGATTGGTACGCCAGATCGCTCTTGGAAAACACCAGCAATCCCGACGCATCGCGATCCAGCCGATGGATCAGCCCCACCCGCGCCCGCGGCTGCGTGTTGAGCACATACTCGCGCACCTTGGCCAGCAGCGTCGGCCGCAGCTCCCGCGGCACAGTGCTCGTCAGCAGCCCGGCCGGCTTATCCACAACGAGAATATCGTCGTCGTCAAAAACGATCCGCAGACCTTCAGGAATCGCCGGCGCCGCCCTGGCCGGGCGCTCATCGACCGACACCCGATCCGCCTCGGCGAGCGGGTCTTTCAGCGTCTTCGCGGGCCGGTCATTCACGCGCACGCGGCCGGCCTCGACCATCCGCTTCAGCGTCTGCCGCTTTGCGGTCGGGTATCGCTTCGTCAGCCATTCGCTAATCGTCTTGGGCATCAGACCTTTCAGGTTACCACCGCGGGCATCGTTTCGAAGTCACACAAAAATGGAGAAGGGCCCCGGCCTCACCCACGAGTGCCGGAGCCCTTCGATGAATCGCGCACGGCGTAAGTTCGCCTCTGTTTTCCGTATCGGCCCGGGCCGCTTTTCTGCCTGACCGTTTCGCCACAAATTTTCAGCGCGCCCGCTAATTCACCAGCTTGCCATTCTAACCTGAAAAAAGAGGAAGATGGATAACTACTGCGCCGGCCGACTGCACAGGCAAGACCTGAGTATCCGCACCCTCGCCGGGCTCGACAAGGCATCATTTTTCCCCAGATCATCGATTTTTTAAGCGTCATCGACGGTGCGACACTTTTTCACCGGGATCATCGTCGAGAATTGTAAATTTGGGTAAGTCCTGCCGACGACCGCGGAGAATAAGCTATCCGCCCCCAGAACTGAGAACCTAGAGAAAAGACGGAGCGTTCCCCCCAGGCACGGATGAATGCCGGACAGTCCTCGATCGTGACATGGGCGTCCCACCCATGCTCGATGGGTGGCAGGTGGAAAACCTTCAACAAAAACTCGGCAACCATTCTCTCATCCCAAACACCACCAAGACGGCCGTGTCACGTAAGCAGTGCTGCACGCCCCATCCCATCTGTGTCCATCTGCATCCCATCTGTGGCAATACGCATTTCCTTCTCCGCGCCTCCGCGGCAAATAGCCCCGGCTCCAGTCCCTTCAACCCTCCGCCCGATAGTGGATCATCGAACCCTCCCTCGCTCTTCGTGCGAAAGCGGCGGCAGGGTTA
>JAQGHH010000633.1 GCA_028288945.1 Phycisphaerales bacterium | reverse complement strand
TTTACCGCGACGACCTCTCGGAAATCGGCCCCCGCCCGCTCGTGCGGCCCACGGCGCTCGACATCCCGCTCGACCACAACCCCTGTGTACTGGTGGACGATGTACTCTTCACCGGCCGCTCGGTCCGTGCCGCCCTGAATCTGCTCACCGACTTCGGCCGGCCCAGCGTGATCCGCCTGGCGGTGCTGGTGGACCGCGACGGCCGCGAGCTGCCGATCCAGCCCGACTTCGCGGGGCTGACACTCACTGAAGTTCCGCCAGGCCATCGCGTGAACATGCGGCTGGCCGAGGTGGACGGTGCGGACGAGGTCGTCGTTGAGCCGGGGAAGTGACGGCGGGACTGAGGACAAAGGACTGAGGACTGGGGGTGAGATGGAAGACCGCGAGTTGAGAATGATCAGAAGCATCTGTCCGCCCCTAACCCCCGCTTCACTTTGCATTTTGCATTTTGCATTTTGCACTTTGCATTCAATTCGCCGACCCGGGCACGGAGGCCCAAAATGACCGATACCGCCGCCCCACGCTGGACGCGCAAGCATCTGCTGACGCTCGAAGAGCTGTCGGCAGAGGAAATCCTGTTCATCCTTGACACGGCCGCCAGCTTCAAGGAGGTTTCCACCCGCAGCATCAAAAAGGTCCCCGCACTCCGCGGCCGCGTGATGGTCAACGCGTTCTTTGAGGATTCCACCCGCACGCGCACCAGTTTTACGCTCGCCGCCTCGCGGCTGTCGGCCGACATACTCGACTTTTCCGAGAAGGGGAGCAGCGTCAGCAAGGGGGAGACGCTGATCGACACAGCCCGCAATATCGAGGCGATGGGGGTGGACATCATCGTCATCCGCCACCCGGCCGCCGGGGCCGCGACGCTCCTGTCGCGCACCGTGAAATGCAGCGTGGTCAACGCCGGCGACGGCGCGCACGAGCACCCGACGCAGGGCCTGCTCGACCTCTACACGATTCGCGAGCGGTTCGGGAAGATCGCGGGCCTGAAGGTGGCGATCGTCGGCGACATCGCCAACAGCCGGGTGGCGCGGTCGAATCTGTGGGGCCTGACGAAGCTCGGCGCCGAGGTGATCCTCGTCGGCCCGACGACGCTGGTGCCGCGGGCGTTCGAGAAGTTCGGTGCGAAGGTCGTGCACGACCTGGACTCGGTCATCGGCACGGTGGACGTGATCAACATGCTCCGCGTACAGTTCGAGCGCATCAAAAGCAGTCAATTCCCCAGCGTCCGCGAGTTCACCCGCTTCTTCGGCCTCACCCAGGAGCGCTTCCAACGCTGCAAGGAAAACGTCTTCATCATGCACCCCGGCCCCATGAACCGCGGCATAGAAATCAGCTCGGGAATAGCCGACGGCCCCCAGAGCGGAATTCTGCAACAAGTGACCAACGGGCTGTCCGTGCGGATGGCGGTGCTGTATCTGGTGACTCAAGTCGGAGCGTGATGGCTTGTGGCGGGGCCGCGGTGCAGAAAACCGCGAAGTCGCGAAGGCGCGAAGACAGACGCGAAGGAGAAAGCTCATGGATGTGTTTCGGCATCGAGAGCGTTCTGAAGATTGTGCGGACCCGGAAACGGAAGACCTTGCACGCGAAGTGATCGGCGCCGCCATTGAGGTCCATCGGATCATTGGTCCGGGACTTCCGGAAAGCGTCTATCGCCGGGCTCTGTCCCACGAGCTCGATCTACGCGGCATTCTGCACCAGTGCGAGGCGCCCGTTCCCGTGGTGTATAAAGGTAAACGCGTGGGCAAGGGTAGCATGGATATCCTTGTGGGCGGAAAGCTGGTCATTGAGCTCAAGACAGTGGAAGCTCTCAACGACGTTCACCGCGCTCAAGCCGTCGCCTACCTTAATGCGACGAACCATCAGCTCGCCCTACTAATCAATTTCAATGTTGCAATGCTAAGGGACGGTATCAGACGGGTGATCCATACGCCCTAGCATTTTCTTCGCGTCTGTCTTCGCACCTTCGCGGCTTCGCGGTTTTGAAAACCGTCCGACCACAACCATGCCCTCCATCCTCATCAAAAACGGCACCATCTTCGACCCCTCCCGCGTGTTTGAGTTGCGGGCGGACCTATTGATCCGCGACGGCAGGATCGCCGCCGTCGGGACGAACCTCGGTAGTGCCGATACGGTCATCGACGCTGCCGGCAAATACGTCGTGCCGGGGCTCATCGACATTCACGTTCATTTCCGCGAGCCCGGCGACGAGGAAGAGGAGACCGTCGCGTCGGGGGCCGCGACTGCCGTCGCGGGGGGGTTCACCACCGTCTGCTGCATGCCCAACACCAAGCCGGCGCTCGACAACGAGGGGCAGATTGAGCTCATTATCCGCCAGGCGCAGCGCGCGAATCTGGCGAACGTGCTGCCGATCGGCGCGATCACCAAAGGGCGCGAGGGGAAGGAACTCGCCGAGATCGGGTCGATGCTCCAGCGCGGCGCGATCGCCTTCAGCGACGACGGCGTCGGCGTTGCGGACGCATCGGTCATGCGCAAGGCCCTCCAGTACTGCAAGATGTTCGACACCGTCATCATGCAGCACTGCGAAGAGCCAACCCTAAGCGGCGGCGCGATGCACGCCGGCGTCGTCTCCGCCGGCCTGGGCGTCCCGGGAATCCCGGCTGAGGCCGAGCAGCTCATGATCGCCCGCGACGTGCTGCTCGACCGCACCATCGGCTGCCGCTATCACGTGCAGCACATCAGCACGGCCGGCAGCGTCGAGCTGATCCGCCGGGCCAAGCGCGACGGCCTCCCCGTCACGGCGGAGGTCGCGCCGCACCATCTGCTGCTCACCGATGAGATGTGCCGCACGTTCGACACGAACTACAAAATGAACCCGCCGCTCCGCACCGCGGCGGACGTAAAAGCCTGCATCGCCGGCGTCAAGGACGGCACCATCGACATCCTCGCCACCGACCACGCCCCGCACCTCGCCGAGGAAAAGGAACTCGAATTCGTCTACGCCCCCTTCGGCATCATCGGCCTGGAATGCGCGCTGCCGTTGTACGTCAAGGCGCTAGTCGAGCCCGGGCACATCACCTGGATGCAGCTCATCGCCATGATGACCGCGAAAGCCGCGGATATCGTGAAGCTGGACAAAGGCACGCTTCAGGCAGGCAAAGTCGGCGACGTCACGATCATCGACCCGAATCACAAGTGGACAATCGACTGCGCCAGATTCCTCAGCAAGAGCCGCAACTGCCCGTTCACCGGATGGGAAGTGGGATGCAGGGCGGTGACGACGATTGTGGGAGGAGAAGTGAAGTGGAGCCTGGAGGAGGGAATCCGGGGAAGGAGCCAGTAGCCGCACGCCAGGCGAAGGCAAGCAACAGAAAGGGAGTCGCCGCCCGGCCGGGCCAAGCATCGGCCCCCGCGCACCACGCCCAACCCGTGGCACATCGAGGCAAATCGTGGTGCGCGCGACGATCACAGGTTGCCGCCCCCGGCGAACAAGAACGTCCCGAAATGTCCCAAATAGTCCCGTTTTCTCAATCCCGCATTCCGTATCAAACTATTGCGACACCCGCCCCTAACCGCCCGCCGCCACGGATCTTCGCCGCGACGCCCTAATGTCCCACGCGTGCCCGCCGGACCGTTGACGGGACATCGTCCGCCCCTCCATCGAACGCCAACTCATCTCCCTCCCGACCGACAAGAGAACTTCCAACTTTTTCGCGGCAAATGCGGCGCGAAGCGGTCGCCCCTCGGGGAGGGCTCGCCGGGCGCAAAGTCACCCGAATTCGCCTGGCGCGTTTCATGGAAAGCGTGCTCCCGCAACTTGACGCCGGGGCCAGCGCAGCGCCGCCCCGGATTCTTCACGCCCCGCCTTCGCTCGCTCCAGCATTTCATCGTTCCCTCAAGAGCCTTTTGCCGACGGTGGATGAGCTGCGACGCCGTGTTATTTCCCTGTCCCCGTTTCATTTCCCCGCGGGGCCGGTCAGTGACCCGCGGCAAAAAGGAACGGCAGCCGGTCGCGTGCCGCGGCCGGGGCCCTTGGCCGCGAAGGCCGCCCTCCTGTTGCTTTCGTGATGAGCGCTGCATGTGGCCAGCCGCCCCCGGCTGTGTCTTCGCGTCCCGCCCGCGGCGGAACACAGCCGGGGCGGCTGTGCCACTTTGCGCCGCTGGCCAACGGAACTCCGCCGCGATTTGCGGGGCCGGCCGGTGAGGCAAACGCCGTTGGAAACAAGGAACGGCATTGTCGCGCGGGGCGTGGGAAGGCTCCGGCACATTTTCAAATTGCACAATGGACACTTTATGTGCAATGTGTATAGTGTTTTCATGAGGTGAT
>JAQGHH010000611.1 GCA_028288945.1 Phycisphaerales bacterium | reverse complement strand
AGCTTGGCGATGCGCTTGAGCAGGGCCGCCGTCGGGCCGTCGTCGGGAAAACGTTTGTGCAAATCGTCCAGCACGGCTTGGGCGTCGTCCCACTTCTGCGCGCGGTACAAACCCAGCGCCTCTTCGTATCGCACGACGCGGAAGTGCAGGTCGTCGTCGCCATTTTCGCCCTCGGCCCCCTGCCGCTCTGCTAACAGCTCAAAAACGGCCAGCGGCTTTAGTTTTCCTTTCACGCGCAGCAGATCGAGCTGGCGGAAGACGAAGCGGTCTTTGACCATTTGCGCCGTGGACTCGGCGACGAGGATGCGCGAGCCGTAAAACTTGTTGGCCCCCTCAAGACGGCTACCCAGGTTCACCGAATCGCCCAGCACGGTGTAGTTGAATTTCTGCGGCGCGCCCAGGTTGCCGAAGATCATCTGGCCCGTGTTGATGCCGATGCGGGTGAGCAGGCCCGGAGCGCCCATGGCCGCCAAGGTGGGTTGGATTTCGGCTTCGCGCTGCTTCATCGCCAGCGCGGCCCGGCAGGCGAGGGCGGCGTGGTCTTCCTGGCGCAGCGGCGCGTTCCAGAAGCTCATGATCGCGTCGCCGATGTACTTGTCGAGTGTGCCGTTGTTGTCCAGCACCTGCGCGGACATCTCGCCGAGGTAGAAATTGAGCATCTCGCTCAGCCGCTCGGATTCCATCGACTCGCTTAAGTCGGTGAAGCCCTGGATGTCGGTGAACATGACGGTCATTTCGCGGCGCTGCCCGCCGAGGCGCAGGGCGGCGGGGTCGCGCTCGATCTCGGCGGCGACCTCGGGCGAGAGGTACTGCGTCAGCGCCTTGAGCACCAACCGGCGCTGGCGGTCTTCGCGGAGATACGTCCAGGCGAACGCGCCGACGGTCGTCAGCAGCAGCGCGAGCAGCGGCGAAGCCATCGGCAGCCAGCGGATGTCGCGCGCGGCGAACAGCGCGATGGCCGTCCCGACTAGCGCCGCAGCCGCGATGAACGCGAAGGCGACTTTCAGTGTCACTCGCCGGGGAAACATAATGCCGAAGGCTGCGAGGAGCGAAGCAACGAGGGCGGCGGCCGATGATCTGAGGCCACCGAGTGGATGAACGTATTGGTTGCTTAGAAGGTCGTCGATGGCCGCGGCTTGCACTTCGACGCCGGGATAGAGCGCCGAGATTGGGGAGGATTTGACGTCGTAGATTCCCAGGGCGGTGCCGCCGATCAGCACGATTTTATTGCGGAACATTTCCGGCGAGATGCCGACGGTTGCGGCCTTGGCCGGGGTTTGGGCGGCGATGAAGACGGGATACGCTGGAATGTAGCGGTAAGTTGTGCCGCCGTCGGCGCGCTTGTTGGGGCCGAAGTAGTGCAGCCGGAACGCGGAGCCGGCCCATTGCGGCCGCGGCAGGTTTAACGCCTGTACCGTCCGTACCGCGAGGCTGGGCGTGCCGTTGACCTCCGCCTTGTAAGACCGGATCACCTTGTCATCGAGAATGTTCACCGCGCCGAACTTCGGCGGCTGATGCACCTCCGGCGTAAACGCGTGGCGCGAGCCGTCCGGGTCCACCACCGTCCCCATCACCACCGGAATCTTCGCCTGGTCGAGGGCGGCCCCGAACTCCTTGTCGTAGCTCATCGGCTCTTCGAAGACGAGGTCAAAAACCACCGCCTTCGCGCCGCACTTCTCCATGTACTGCACCGCCTGGCCCCAAAGCACCCGCGGCCAGGGCCAGTGAAGCTTCTTCTCCTTCGCCAGCGACTTCATGCTGTATTCGTCGGCGGTGATGATGACGATTTCACTGGCGCTGCGGTCGGCGGGCTTGCGGAATCGGTAGAAGGCGTCGTAGAGCGTCTCATCGAGTGCGGACAGGGCGATGGAGACTTTCGGGGTATGGTGCGCGCCGACCGCCACAAGCATGGCCGCGACGGCAATCAACATGGCTGCGACAATCCGACGGAGCGGGTGCTGCGGCGTGATCCGAGTGGGAAGGCGCATCGGTCATGCATCTTACATCTCCCTCTCCCTTTTAGGGAGAGGGTCGGGGTGAGAGCGAAGCGTGAGAGGTGAGTGCATGTGTTTATTGCAAAACGTGCCACCCCATTCTGCGAAACACCCCATCGGTAATTCCCGACGATTCACCCTCACCCTGCCCTCTCCGTAGGAGGGAGAGGGATCAATGCTAAAACGACAGCGCCGGAGTCTTGTTGTTGCGCAGGGTTTCTTCGATGCACTCCAGCAGTTTTGGCAGCGGCATGGATTTCGGGAGGAAGGTGTTGCCGCCGCTGTTGTAGGCGCCGCAGGGGGCGTCTGATTCGGAGACCAGCGCTGTCAGGAAAACCAGCGGCGTATCCCTCACGAAAACGTCGCGGCGTACCTGGGCGGCCACTTCGCTGCCGTCGAGCGTCGGCATCATCAGGTCCAGCACGATCAGGTCGGGGCCAAATTCGCGCGCGGATGCCACGGCGCTCGTCGCGTCGTTTTCTTCGCGGACTTCATAATAGCCGGCGGTTTCCAGGCTCATTTTCAGCATGCCGGTGAAGTCCGGCTCGTCATCGACCAGGAGAATTCGCGTCTTCATGGACTGCTCCGGCGTGCTGGGCACGAATGAATGAACACTCTTCCCACAAAAAACGACATGCCGCCCGCGCCGGCGCGCGGTAAAACATTTGGGCGTCTGCCCCGGCAACGTTTCGCTATAGAATGACTCTGTTGCGCCGACTTTGGTGCGGCGCCGCAGACCCCCGGCCGCTAAGGAAATGAGGAAGCCGGAGGCGTGAATTGAACGGCGACGACACTAATATAGACGCACGAGACCCGCGGAGGTTGCAACAAAAAATGCAAACGCGACACACCATTCTGGTCGTGGACGACGAGCCCGACGTCGTCAAGAGCGTGCAGGACCTCCTGCGGCTCGATTACCGCGTGCTGGGCACGACCCGCGCCCGCGACGCGATGGAGATCATGCGGCGGGAGGATGTCCACGTCGTCATGACGGACCAGCGCATGCCGGAAATGACCGGCGTCGAATTCCTCGGCCAGCTCCGCAGCCAGCACCCCGACGCCGTCCGCCTGCTCTTCACCGGCTACGCCGACATTCGGGCGGTGATCGACGCCATCAACGAAGGCAGTGTCTTCCGTTACATCACCAAGCCGTGGGACCCGGACGAGCTGGAGGCCACAATCCGGCAGGCCGTCGAGCGGTACGACCTCGCGGTCGAGCGCAAGGAGTTGCTCAAGACCCTCCAGGACAAGAACAACGAGCTGGAGCAGGCCAACGCGCAGCTCAAGCACGCCAACGATCTCAAGCACGCGTTCATTCAGGTGGCCAGCCATGAGCTGCGGACGCCGCTGACGATTCTCCTGGGGTTGGTGCAGCTCGTGCGCCAACAGTCGGCGGAGGCCGATCCGCTTTCCCCCACGCTCGCACGGATCGACGCGGCGGGCCGCCGCTTGCAGAGGTTGGTCGATCAACTGGTAAAGATGCTCGGCGCCGGGACGTTTGACCGCACCCTGGAAAGCCGGCCCACCGATATGGCCGCCCTGCTGAACGAAGCCGCCGACGACGTGCGGCCGTTCATCAACCTCCGTCACCAGACGCTCGCGATGGAAACTCCGGCAGACCTGGGAACGTTAAACATCGAGGCGGCGAAGATCCGCGACGTTCTGGGCAACCTGCTGCTCAATGCGGTGAAGTTCACGCCCGATGGCGGGCGCGTGACGCTCGCAGCAGCGCGCGTTCCCGCCGGCATGGAAATCCGCATCACCGACACCGGCTCCGGGATCGAGCCCGCCTGCCGGGCGCGGCTGTTCGAGCCGTTCTTCACCGGGTTCGACGTTTCGCACCATTCGTCCGGACATTACGAACACGGCCGGCGGGGGCTGGGATTGGGACTGTCGATTGCCCGAGCCTTCGTGGAAATGCACGGCGGCACGATCTCATGCCAGAGCAAAACGGGAGAAGGAAGCACGTTTACGATAACACTGCCGGAAAGATGATTTGAATTGTCCGTTGTCCGTTGTCAGTGGTCAGTTGCTTTTGTGGACCCTACGAATAGCGCAACTCGACGCACGGTTTCGGCCGTCCTGCCCTCTCCGCCGCGTATGGAGGACGGAGTGCCGCCACGGCAGCATGACAACGGACCACTGACGACGGACAACTGACCCCCCAACAATGCCCATCACCGCCCGACCCAGCCCGCATCTGACTCCCGCGATTACTGGCTTTGCGTATCTTGCGCCGGCAATTGTGGTGATCGGTTCGCTGATCGCGCTGGCGGCGTGGACGACCCGGGTCGCTCCGGCGGTCGGGGCGGGGACGCGGCCTTATACTTCGATGAACCCGGTAACGGCGGTCTGCATGCTGCTGGCGTCGGTGGCACTCGTTCTGCGCGTCCGGCCGTCCGGCGGCCGCGCGGCGCGGTCCGTGGCGGCGGGTTGTGCAGCGGCCGTTGTCATCGTCGGGGTGCTCAAGCTTGTTTTATTTGGCGGGCCTTCAGTTCCGGTCGATCGGCTGCTGTTCCCTGCCAAGATCACGGGCAACATGATGGCGCCGAACACCGCGCTCTGCTTCGTGCTCATCGGATGCGCGCTTTTGCTCCTGGACGTGCGTGTGCGTGGCGGAATCAGGCTGGCGCTGGTAACGGCGCTTAGCGCGGCCGCAATCGCGTTCCTGGCCATCACGGGCTACCTCTACCGCGAGATCGCGTTCTACCGGGTCGGTATGTATATCCCGATGGCCCTCAGCTCGGCCGGGGCGTTCATGCTCTTGAGCCTGGGGGTACTGGCGGCCCGGCCCGATGAAGAGCCGATCGCCACGTTTCTCAGTGAGACTGCGGGGGGCGTGGTCGCCCGGCGACTTATTCCCGTGGCCTGCATTCTGCCGCTGCTGTTGGGGTGGCTCCGCATCCTGGGAGAGCACGCGGGGCTCTTTCCCGGGGACCTGGGAATCTCGCTCTACAGCGTTGCCACGACGATTGTCTTCATCGGGCTGATCTGGTGGATCGCCCGTTCGCTGCTGCGGCTCGACGTCGCCCGCCGACAGGCGCAGCGGGCGGCCGCGGATGAGCATTACCTGCTCCGCACGCTCATCGACAACCTCCCCGACACAGTCTTCGTGAAAGATCGGCTTGGCCGATTCCTGCTGCGAAACCGCGACGGGTCGGGCACGGCATCGATCGACGGCAAGAGCGGCGGCGATTCATCAGCCCCCGCATCTGCCCAGCGCGATGCCGACGATAGGCGGGTCATTGAAACGGGCCAGCCCACCATCGACCGCGAAGACCGAACCGTTGACGCCAGCGGCAACGTGCAGTGGGTCTCGACGACCAAGGTCCCGTATCGCAATTCCAAGGGTGAAATTATCGGCATCGTGGGGATCACCCACGACGTCACGGAGCGCCGCCTCGCCGAGGAGGAGCGCGACCGCTTCTTTAACCTTACCCTCGATCTCGTCTGCATCGCCGGGTTCGACGGGTATTTCAAACGTCTGAACCCGGCGTGGGAGACGACGCTGGGCTACCCACTCGAAGAGCTGCAAAGTCGGCCGGGGAACGATTTCGTTCACCCCGACGACCTGGCCGCGACGTTGGCAGAGGGGCAGAAGCTGCGGCTGGGGGCGGTGACGCTTTATTTCGAGAACCGCTACCGCGCGAAGAACGGCTCATACCGTTGGCTGTCGTGGACGGCGGTTCCGGTGGTCAAGGAGCAGCGGATCTACGCGGTGGCGCGCGACATCACCCGCCGGCGGGAATTCGAGGAGCAGCTCCGGCAGGCCAACCGAAAGCTCGACGAATCCGTGCGGTCGGAGCGGGCGGCGATGGAGGCGCTGAAAGGCGCGCAGAGTCAGATCGTGCAGACGGAGAAGCTCGCGGGCCTGGGACAGATGGTGGCGGGCGTGGCGCATGAGATCAACAACCCGCTGTCGTTCGTGGCCAATAACGTCGCAGTATTACAGCGCGATTTCCGCGGCGTCATGGGCGTGCTCGAGCTTTACCGGCGGGCCGATCCGATGCTCGAGCATCATGACCCCGCACTTCTGTCAGAACTGCGCGACTTCGCCGGACGGATCGACCTCGCGTACACGACGACCAACCTTCAGGAAATGCTGACCCGCTCGCGCGAGGGCCTCAAGCGCATCCAGCAGATCGTCAAGGACCTTCGGGACTTCGCGCGTCTCGACGAAGCCGACTTTCACGAGGTGGATTTGAATCAGGGCATTCAGTCCACGGTCAACATTATTCTCGGGTACGCGAAGAGGAAGCAGGTGCGGATCGAAACCGATCTGGCCCCCCTGCCGCGGGTGGCGTGTTACCCGGCGAAGGTGAACCAGGTTGTAATGAACCTGCTGACGAACGCGATTGATGCGTCGAAGAAGGAGGGCGTGGTGGCCGTGCGCACGCGTTCGGAGAATGGCGACGTGCTGATCGAAGTGTCGGACGTGGGCACCGGCATCGACCCTGCGGTGCGGGACCGAATCTTCGACCCCTTCTTCACGACCAAGCCCCCGGGCGAAGGCACGGGCTTGGGCCTGAGCATTAGTTACGGCATCATCAAAGATCACGGCGGATCGATCGAGGTGCAGAGCGAGTTGGGAAAGGGATCGACGTTTGCGGTGAGGCTGCCGAGGGGGGAGATGGCTGGAACGAGGATAGAAGATAGAGGATAGAAGATGGCGCGGAAAGCATGATCGCCGTGCTATCCTCCATCATCTATCCTCGCTCCCATGCCCCCCGCTCCTCCCATTCGCATGCTTCGTCAGCGCGTCCAGCAGCCGGTCGGGGTCGAACGGTTTCGTCAGGTAATCGCTTACGCCGCAACGCGCGCCCTGGCAGCGGGATTCTTCGTTGTCGAGGGCGCTGAGGATGATGACCGGGACGTCATGGGTGTCGCAGTCGTCCCGGACGTGGCGGCAGACATCCCAGCCGCTGACGTCGGGGAGCATGAGGTCCAGGACGATCAGCGAGGGGACGTGGCGGCTGATTTCGCTGAGGGCGTCGGCGCCATTCAGCGCGGCGCGGTATCGGAAGCCGGCGATCTCCACGTAAGCGCCGACAAGACCGTTGATATCCGGGTCATCCTCGACGACCAGGATTTCTCGTTTCGCCTTACCCTCGCCGTTTCCATGTGGCATGCACAACTCCGCTTTTTCGACCGCCAGATTTATTGTAGGGTGGAAGCAGACAATGCGGAAATGGAGATTCGATGAATTGGCGGCCTCCCGAGCATGCTGAGCTTTGGCGCGCGATCGAGCTGTACCTGTCGCTCGCGTACCCGGGCCCGGCGCCCGTCGGCGTGCGGTCGAGGCTGGAGGCGCTGCGCGGCGTGCCGCCCGAGTCGATCTACGGCGACAAATCCTTCGAGGCCGCGCCGGCGGATTCACCGACGAAGTTCAGCCTGCGATTGGGGAACCGTTTTTACCCGCACATGAAGTTGGTGGTCGAGCGTGCCCCTGACGGCAACGGCGCGCTGTTTCGCGCGGACACGCACGACCGTCACATCCAGCCCGCCGCCGGCTCCCCGGAGGCCGCCGCCTTCGCGCAGCTCATGCGCGAGAATCAAGGGGTCGCGCAGCGGATCGAATCCGCCTGGGACGAGAATGGCCTGCCGACGTTCAAGGGCTTTCTCCGCGAAGATCTGGCCCGGCGCAGGGCCGCGATGGGGAGCGAACCTCATCCGTGACGCCGGGCGTCCCGCCCGTGCCCAAGACGTAAAAGCGACAAACCAATTGTGGCCGAATTTCTCGGATGTCCGAACGCATTGCGCATGGGCGAGACGCCCATGTCA